>CALGLY010000217.1 GCA_937959095.1 uncultured Saprospiraceae bacterium | reverse complement strand
CTGATGATAGCCTCCAAAGACAGGACAAATGCCCGTTTTTGCTTCAAAGTCTTGTAGGGCTGCCTCCAAATCAGGCACGGCAAATACGATATGATCTATGGTACGATTCATGGAATTCATCAATTTAAGGTTTTCACATTTTCTGTTTCGATGACGGATAATTTCTTTAATTTTTCCTGTTCAAAAAGCGCAGGTAAATCAGCCAAAGGCGTACCAACTGCTGCTTTATAATTGACATAATCCTGAAAAATAATACCTTCTACCGTACGACGATTATAGGCTTCGCGAAAACGCACACCGCCACCACTCACTTGATAGTTATAGGCTATATAGTCAATCGTATTATCCGCTTGATTTATCCAATAATGGAATTGGTCATCGTGGTCTGTGCCGCCGCCTTCTTCCCCGAAGGTAATTTCTAACACATGGTACTTTTTGCCCTTGATGCTCGTCTCACCTTTGTAGGCTTTCTTCACGGCAGCATCCTGTAGTTTATGTGGCAACGTCGCAAAATAAATCACCGAATTCAAGCCGCCTGTATATCCGCGAATCTGTTTCTCGCTCAACTCCTGTACCTCGCCATTTATGCTTCTCTTCAAGCCGTTATGATCCAATACATCTACGATTTTTTGCCCATCCTTTTCGCTAGTAACGGTATACTTATAGGTAGCTGCTTGATTATGGAAGGTGTATTGTTTTTCTCTGAATGTGAATTGATAGTGTGCCAGATCATATTTCGTGCCGCCATGTACTGCAATGGTTTTATTGACTAGCTGTTCTGCTTGAGAAAGAGGCGTGGTCACAACTTTGGAACTTGTATTGCAAGCCCACAAAAGAACTAATACGGCTAAGGAAACAAATAGTATTTTCATCGTCGAGTATTTAATTTTAAATGCAAGTCTACTCTTTTCTAATTGAAGCGATTAGCTGTTGCGCGACAAAATTAGCACTTCGTACCGCACCATCCATATAACCTGGAAATGCTTCCGCCGTTTCTGCACCTGCCAAAAAGAGTTTTCCTTCCCAATACGCTTCCCGAAAAAGCGGGTGTCCATTATTTTGATGTGGCAAAATATGAGCTGCATAAGGCGTGAAGGTAAACGGCTCGTTGCGCCATACTTTTTCTTCATAGGTCAGAAAATTATCGGCTTTTGCTCCAAAATACTTTCGCAATTGCTTCAAAACCATCGCCAGGCGTTCCGCTTTAGTCACCGAAAAATAGACCCCATTCAGAAAGCCTTTGAGCGCGTATTTATCATCTTCTACATTGGAATGGTCATACATTTCTGGTATCGGCCCGACATTACTGAAAATCGTACCGCTTGTATTTTTTTCTCGCCAAAAAGGCGTTTTATAAGTCAAGGCTACTTTGATGGATTCGCCCATCCAAGTGTGCGTTTGGCTTAGGATGACTTGTGTTTTTTCTGGTAAGGGCTGTTGCAAATGAATGGTTTTAGCAAACAAATAAGGCGGCAAGGTAGAGACTACTTTATGGGCAAGATAGGCGCGGTCTTGTGTTTTTACCAATAACTTATCTCCTTGTTTTTCAATAGAAATTACTTGCTGATTTGTTGAAATTTGCGCTGGCTGAAGATACTTCGCTAAGGCTTCAATAACCGCAGCACTCCCGCCTTTTATTCTGAAACTTGGGTCATTATTCGGAGGAAGCTGCACCAATTGTGGTGGACTAGTAGAAATAGGTTCATAAATCGCACGATTTCCTAAGATTTGCTCGAAGGTATCAAGTTGCAAGTCGTTCAGCAAAGCCACCAAAGCCGTATGTTTTTTACCTAACCAAGTTGCCCCCATTTCTTGTGGTGCAGTACCTTCATTCTTCAAGGTTTCGATTCTGCCACCAAGCCTATTTCGTGCTTCTAGAAGATGTACAGATAGTGTCGTTTTTCGTAAATTATACGCAAGCGTTAAGCCTGTCAAACCTGCTCCTATGATGAGTATGTCTGTTTGTGTTTGTTTCATTCTATTTTTATTCCTTATAGACGTGGCTCTCTTGAAAAATAAAACTCACTGAAAATCAAGGAGTTCAAAAATCCGAGAAGGCTTCTCGGATTTTCAAAATTTACGAAAACCTAGCCAATGCGATTACAAAGTCTACCACTTTATGCAAGTATGTAAAATTATAATCATCAAAACTAAAATTAATATGAGAATCATATTAACTTAGCCTCAAATAAAATTCGTTCTCCGACAAATTCCGTAGAGACAAATAATTTTAGCAAAATGAAATAGCGAAGCGGTTGCATTTTGATGAATTTTTTGCCTCCACGGAATTTGTCGGAGAACCATAAAACTAAAGTATGAACACACCAATCACTTCCACTCTATCGAGGGCTATTAATACTAATACAAGAAAATCATGGATATTTTTAATTTTATTGTTTAGTTGTTCAACTATTCAAGCACAAAGTCCAACCTTTACAATTACGCCTTCTGTAACAACTCCCGTTCCGCCAGGCACAACAATTACTTTTGATGTAACAGTCGAAAATTATATCAATATCATTTCTACTCAATTTTCTATTTCATGGAATCCCACCATACTCGATTTTATATCTATTGATACTCCCAATGCCTCTGATTTCCCTTTTCTTTCTACTACTAATTTTGGAATTACTACCACTAGTGCTGGGTTTTTCAATATTTCGTGGCTAGAAAGTAGCCTTACACCAGTTTCTGTTTTCGATGGAACACGCATGTTTTCCTTCACGATGACGACTTTAACAGATGGTACATCAGTTGTACAAATCGACCCAAATGAAACTCAAGAAATAATAAATGGAGATTTTACAGATGTTGGATTAATAGCAG
>CALGLY010000216.1 GCA_937959095.1 uncultured Saprospiraceae bacterium | reverse complement strand
AATATCATAACCGACGGCATCTACGGGAGATTTGGTGCTAATTTCTTTTCCGTCTAAAAATAGTTTGCCCGACTTTTTTTGGTCTGCACCAAAAATTAATTTAGCGGTTTCTGTTCTACCACTTCCTCCCAAACCTGCAATGCCCAGCACTTCTCCAGGCTTAACTGCAAAAGAAACATCGTGTACCAACGTATTTTTAGCGGTAAGATTTTTCACTTCGAAAATAGGAACTGTACCTACTTCTATATTTCTTGCAGGATACAAATCTTTCAATTCTCTACCAATCATCAGCTTGATAATAGCATCCGTGTTGGTGTCTTTTACGGACATGCTTCCTGTATCTATACCATCCCTTAATACGGTTACCGAATCCGCTATCTTAAAAATTTCTTCTAAGTGATGGGAGATGTAAATGATCGAAATTCCTTTTTCTTTTAGTTGGAATAAATTGTCAAAAAGCTTCTGCGTATCGGCAGGATCAAATACTGTAGTCGGTTCATCTAAAACCAAAATTTTAGGTTCTTCTGATATGGCTTTGGCAATTTCAACAATTTGCTTTTGGACAATACTTAAATCTCTCACCTTAGCCGTCGCATCAATATCGAAGCCCAAAGAATCTATTAATGTTTGTGCATCTTTATTAATTTTTTTCCAGTTCATCCAAAATTTATTCGCTCCAAGTTGGTGCAAATAAATATTTTCCGCTACGGACAAGTCATTGATTAAAGATAATTCTTGATAAACCACATTGATTCCTAAAACCTGTCCATCGTGCGTATTTTTGGGATGAATCGTTTCGCCATTCAGAATCACTTGACCAGCATCCTTTTGATGCACGCCACTTAATATTTTTATCAAAGTAGATTTCCCTGCACCATTCTCACCTAACAAGGCATGAATCTCTCCAGGTTTCACTTTTAAATTGACATTATCTAGTACTGAAACGATTCCGAAACTTTTTGATATTCCAGACATTTCAAGCCTATATTCATTGGTTGTATTTTGCATATCGACAGGAATTTTTAATTAAAATAAAGCATTAGGATTGTAGTATTCCGCAGCATTTTCTTTAGTGATAAGCAAAGGAGGCGTGAAGGAAACTTTAGGAAAATCTGTTTTCCCGTTCATATATTGAACCGCGTAGTTAACCGCATTTTTACCAATTTGTACAGGACTGTTCATTGCCGTACAACCGTAGAAATCCGTATCCATAATATATTTAATCGCTTCTTTTTGACCATCTGCGCCAGCAACAATTAAAATATCGTCTGTTTTTCCTGCTTGTGCAATCGCTTTAATCGCTCCTAAAACACATACATCAGCTTCGGCAATTACCACATTAATATCTGGGTGTGCGACTAAAATATCTTCCATCGCCTTTAAGCCTCCTGCATACGACCAATTGGTATAAGCTTGTGTTTTGATATTCAAATTGATATAACCTAAGCTTCTTAATTGTCCTTCCGTGATGCCTTGCAACAATCCCTGTTTACGGGTTCGACCTACAGGATTACCCGCATTGCCACTTAAGAGCGCGATATTCATTTTTTCTTTACCATATTTTTCAGCCAACCATTCACCCGCTAACTCGCCATTCGCCAAGTTATTAGATTGAATCGTTGTGACATATTCTGCCGAAGGATCAATAGAACTATCAATAATAAAAACAGGAATATTTGCTGCCTTAGCTAACTTAGTCACCCCCACCAAAGCATCTGGGTCTTTCGGATTCAACAACAAAGCATCTACTCCTTTTGTAATTAAATCTTCTACTGCCGCCACTTGTTTATTAATATCATCTTGCCCATCCGCAGATAAGAAGGTCATACCATTCTTTTCTGTCGTTTCTTTAATGCTTTCTAATAAAGCTTGATAATAAGGTGCATTTAAAGAAGGGGTACAATAACCAATCGTTTTTCCAGAAAGGTCTACGGCACTTTCAATGAGGTCATCTTCCGTTGCAGCATCATTTTGACCAGTAGCTGATTTATCGAGAGGAACTGCGCAGGCAGCCAAATGGAGCAATAATATGCCTATGAAAAAATACCTGAACAGGTGGGTAGCGGAAAACTTCATTTTTCGTTTCATAAATATTTTCGTTTTTTTTGCGATAACTCTCTAAGAAATTTGCTTCTGCTAATCCATGAACATTTTTCGAATTCCTGCTCTAAACACTTCATCACCTACCTCCTTTCTTTGGGCATACATAGCTTTGGCATCAGCTCCTGCTACATAGCGTAATTTTGATTGTCCATCGGTGGCCGCCTCAAATACTACTTCTGCGATTTGTTCTGCCGTAGAGTAGTTTTGTCGTCGCTCTGGATTGGTCATTACAGCACTTAACTTTTGTAAATCCTCCGCATACGCCTCGTGCATAGCCATATCTAGCGAACGACCAGCAAAGTCTGTTGCTATACCACCTGGAGAAACCGTTTTCACCTGAATTCCGTGAGACCCTAGTTCAAATGCTAAGCTTTCGCTCCAGCCTTCTAAAGCCCATTTGGTAGCATGATACACCGAGAAGAAAGGGAAGGTCATTAGTCCTCCTATGGATGTTGTCGTAATAAATAGTCCACTTTTCTTTTCACGAAAATGAGGAATAAACGCCTGTGTTACGCGCATGACTCCCAAGAGATTCGTATTAATCTGACGCGTAAGTTGGTCATCCGTGCAGGCTTCAAAAACACCGCCTAAACCGTAGCCCGCATTATTGAACACGACATCGATATTCCCTAAAGAAATTGCTTGCGCTGTAGTCGATTTTATTTGGTCTCTGTTCGTCACATCTAAAGGGAGCAAGGTAATGTTGGCTAATTTGTCTAATTCGCGCTCGTTCTCAGGCTTTCGCATGGTCGCTATCACGTTCCAGCCATGCGCTGCAAAAAGTTTTGCCGTAGCCTTTCCTAATCCTGA
>CALGLY010000215.1 GCA_937959095.1 uncultured Saprospiraceae bacterium | reverse complement strand
CAAATGTAAAGTGAAATTGTGGTAGCGGCGTTAAATTAGTGTTAATTTTTTTTGATTAAATTGAACGAATTATATTTTTTATATAAAAAAAAAGAGACACAGATTTAAAATTAAAATCTGTATCTCTTTGTAAAACAGCGTAATTATTCCGATACGCTAACTTATTCTCTTATCTTGACTAAGGAATTTTTCCTATATCAGTTGAATATTTTTTAATTCAGTGTAACAGGAACACTTGTCATCACACCTAAATGATTTCTATGACGAACAGCAACATGGTACATTCCACCTGCTGTTACGCTCGTTCCTCCTATGCAAACAGGTGAAACACCATCTGTATCTACCACATCTCCATCACGTTGTAGTAAGGCTGCGCGGCTTGCAATAATAGTAGTAGGTGTAGCTGGATCACGCAATTCTACGATTACCCAATCTTCTATTGCATCATTCCCTGTTATTGCCATAGCACTTGGAATAATCATTTCGCCACCACCACTTGTAAGGCTATAGCCTAGAGCAGTGTAAGGCTCTGTAGTAGGAAGAAGACTACTTGTGTTCAGAATACCATTCATCAAGGTACCCGTAAGTGGGCCTTGTAAGAATACTTTTGGTGATACCAATACGCCTGCTAAATCTGTCTTTAAATCTAACCCTATTAATAAAGGATCGTGATCGGAAAAACGGAAGACATCAGCCGCATAAAGACTTGGATCATTGAATTCAGTACTATAGTCAAGTGCGTTTGGCTCATCTGAATTGACATGCCAATCTTTTACGCCTGTAATATCACTTAATAATTTCCCATTTGCCATTCCATGGTCGAGCGAACCCCATTGTCCATTGAAGACAAAAGAGTAAGCACCATCACAAGGAAAATCGCCTGCATTAGAGAACGCAGGTGCTAAATTGGTGAAACCTGCTGCTTCTAGCGTCATTATTGGATCTTCCATGCGATTCGCATTTAGATCACCAATAATCAATTGATCTAGTACGCCTGTGCCTGTTGGGTCTGCTGCCAACCATGCCGCTATTGCCACGGCTGCGTCATTACGTGAGCCATTACAATTGCCAGCACCATCCGTCAAGTCATCATCACCAACACCACAAGAAGAACCTTTTGATTTTAAGTGATTTACACATACCGTAAGTTGTTCGCCTGTATCTGCACCTGAAATTACTTGGAATGTTTGTGAAATTGGAACTCTATTTCGAGTAGTAAATGGAGCGGACGTTAAAACAGCTGCTGTACCTGATTCGGTAATCGTAGTTGTTTTGTAGATTAGTGCTACACAAATCGCATCACTACCTACTGGGCTTCCTGATAAAGGATCTACGAAAGCATAAGTTGTACCACATTCTGCTGCAATAGCATTAATAAGGTCTTGAATAGCACTAGTTGCACCGAAGCCATCATTTTCTATTTCTTGCAATCCGATAATATCTGCATCCATCGCACAAATTGCTTTTGCGATTTTTGCTTTTTGTCTATTAAAATCCGCTAATGTTTCTGCCCCTCTAGCTGTTGGGAAGCCACCACCTGCACCATCACCATTGAAGTAGTTCAGGACATTTACAGAAGCTACCTTAATATTTCCACCTACTGCGGGTGGAGTTGCAGGACGCGGATTATTTACTGTAATTGTTGCAGCAGCGGTAGGCTGTACACGATAAACATCGAAGCGATAATCCAACACCCCTGTCAAATTACTTACGATATCGTTGCCTCTTAGCGTATTTGCAGCCGTTAGATTATTGCCATCTGGTAAATCAATAGGGAAAAGATTTTGACCTTCTCTATTATCATCTACTACAATTGTGCGACGCTCTGCATCCAATTGATGCGCTATATTTCCTGCTGCATCTGGTAGATTACATTCTGTAAATTGGGTCAAGCGACTTGTTTCTGATAAGCGTACTTCGCCATAGCGGCTTAGGGTGAAATGCTCTGTAACATAGAGGTCATCTACAAAATCTACCCGCATACCTTCCCATACTTCATAGTCACATACATCACTTAGAGGCAAATCTACGCTTGCTGCAGTAGGTAAAGGATTGCCAGAGCTTGTGATTGTAATGCCACCACCTGCGGCAGTAACGTCTATTTGAGTAAGGTCGAAAAATTCTACTACTGTACCTGTTACTTCTACTAAATCACCAATGTTTACATCTGGCGTAAAAAGACCACCATCAAAAACAAAGATACCTTCGGAGGTTAAAGGGTCTGCGTCTGCGTCAGCATCTTCTTCTTGCACAAAGAATCCACTCAAGCCTGTACCAGATGGGCCTTGTGTATCTGCTACTACAATACCTTTTATAGTAAGCGATGTATTCACCATAGGACTTGCTTTGCCATTGCCCTGTACTTGTGAAATAGGAACACAACCTGCGGTTACCGTAGTATGCTTCATAGGTGTAGCAGAAGGAGCTGGAGCTGGGCTAAATTCTAATATAGCCGTAGCTGCACCTCCATCAGGTACTCTAGTAAATCCAGCAGGCAGGAATGTTCCATCAGGGCCAACAGAAATATCAGGCGTAATCGTTGTACCTCCATCATTTGGCATATCTCCTGCGCCTGTATCCACTACGAAGGCAGAACTTTGAATAACACTAGCAGCATTTTTCAAAATTATAGTATATGAACCATTTTCAAGGGTATTGTCAGGGAAAGGAATATCAGGTGTGATACCAAAGACCGTAGTAAAAGTTGGGCTTCCAAGCAAGCAATATTCACCAGGAGCTAGTGCTGGCGATGTAGGGATAGCAATTGTTGCATCAACATTTCCATAACCTGTACCCGCATCACTATCTGAAACCTCAATAGACCAACCAGATATATTTATAGTGGTTGCTCCTGCATTGTAAAGTTCAATGAATTCGGTATCTGTACCAGTAGTACTTCCTATTACTTCATTGATAACTACTTGGGCAGAGGCTAATGTACCAATGCTTAAAAGTAAGAACAGTAGTAGCGTTCTCTTCATGATATTTGTTTGTGAACTAAGTGAATAAAAGCAATATCTTATCATCGTTTTTTAGAAATAGAATGAAAATACTGCTATAAATGACCAGTTGTTCATTCATATACTAATTCCAATAAATCTTAAATTATTAGTGGGGGAGGAGAGTGTCAATGCTAAGTGTTTTCTAGTAAATCTTGAATTATATGTTTGTCTTTTTGTTTAAGAAGCCCAAATGTAAGCAAATCACATTAATTAAATGATAATGTAAGAGTAAAAAAGTGT
>CALGLY010000214.1 GCA_937959095.1 uncultured Saprospiraceae bacterium | reverse complement strand
CAGAAGCGGAAGTCATCGGGGGTTTCAGCTATCCACTTCTGAATCGTTTCGCTATTTGGTATACGATAATGCGTCGCATTGAGTTCTATCGTATTGAATTGTTGGGCATAGTATTTCAAGAAATTCTTTGCTTTTGTTTTTTCAGGATATACTTTACCTACCCATTCTTTCATACTCCAGCCTGTGCAGCCGATATACAATTTAGGCGTACTTACGCGTTTATATTTTGCAAGCAAAGCGTCATTTTCCTTTGGATTTGGTGGCAAAGAAAAATCTACCTTTGATATATCTTGTAATTTACCGAACTTCATGTCATAACTTTTGGTTTCCTAGCAAACCTACCAATAGAATAGGCAGGTTTGTTAGAAAACGTAAATTTTTTCCCATGCAAAAATACACGCTTTTTTTATTGTTTCTATTATCTGTGGTAGCTTGTAAAGATAAGCCACCAATAGAGGAAGAAATAGAAGAACAGCCAATAGAAGCCAACTATAATCCCACATCCTACGATTTAAGTATTCCTGATTTATTACCTGAAATGGATATTCCTGCGGACAATGAATTAACAGTAGCAGGGGTGCAATTGGGAAGACACCTCTTTTTTGATCCTATTTTATCGCTCGACAGTACAATTTCCTGTGCTAGTTGTCACTTACCAGAGTTGGGTTTTTCTGATCCGAATACGGTAAGTTTTGGTGTAAATAATGCCACAGGCACACGGAATGCCATGTCGCTAGTGAATGTGGGCTTTTTCACGAAAGGTTTATTTTGGGATGGGCGTTCGCAGACACTCGAAGAACAAGCCTTGCTACCTGTAGAAGACCACCTAGAAATGAATGAAGCATGGCCCAATGTCATTGAAAAACTGCGAAGACATCCTGATTATCCTGCAATGTTCCGAGAAGCATTTGGAGTAGAATTTCGAGATGAAATAGACCGAAGCTTGGCAACTAAAGCACTCGCACAATTCGAGCGTACGCTCATAAGTGGCAATTCGAAATATGACCAAGCGACGCGCAATGAAATTTTTCTAGAAGATGAAGAAGTGAATGGACAGCAGCTTTTCTTTTTTGAATTGTCGCAGCAGCAAGATCACCCTGGTTGTTCACACTGTCATGGCGGGCCATTACTTACCGATAATCGCTTTGTGAATAATGGATTAGATAGTGTCGCTAATTTGAATGACTTCATGGATAAAGGACGTGGTATAGTAACAGGTAACTTTGGAGACAATGGAAAATTTCGTGTACCAAGCCTTCGCAACATCGCACTCACCGCTCCTTATATGCATGATGGTCGTTTTGAGACGCTCGAAGAAGTACTCGATCATTATGCTTCAGGTGGGCATATGGCAGAAAATTTAGATGCTAATATTCGCCCCTTCACGCTGACCGAAAGACAAAAGCAAGAATTGATTGCTTTTTTGGAGACCTTCACGGATGAATCCTTTGTGAATAATCCTAATTTTAAGAGTCCTTTTGATTAGAGCCTGTTGGGAGTCTTTAGAGGAGAAAACGAATATTCACATATAAAAAAAGTTAAATTCATAGGAGCTATACTAAACTCACTTGATACTTCTATCCTTTTATTGTATTTTTATCGAGTTAAGAGAGAAGGCAGATTAGAAACTATCTGCCTTCTCTCTTATTTATAACTAAGACTAAAACCCGACTCGTGAAAAAAATTACTACTTTTTTTGTTCTTCTCTTTTTTATAAACACGCTTTATTCTCAATTTGACCCTGATGCAGGTTTGATTCCTTCCTACACCGATGTAGCAACACTTTCAGCCTCTTCTAATCCTTCTACCTTGCCGAATATTGTGGATGGGGACGATCAAACACAATGGATCTCGGATGCGCCCTTTCCGACTAATTTCGTGACGCGCACCGACCAGAATGTCTTTCTTTCTGCTTCATTTACTTGCACCAATTCATCGGCTGTCGCTTGTGCCAAATTTACTGATGGTAATTTAGGTGTGAATGAATTACTTACTGTGAGTGGTGGACAAGCATTCTTAGAATTTGATTTTGGCGGATTGATCCCCTTTGCCTATCTTTCTATAAAAGGGCAATATACGGGCACCGTCAATGTCATAGGCTACGATGCTGGGGGTACTCCTTTCGCTATCACATCGCTTACTAGTACGGATGATTATGCGTTTGTACGATTCAATGTGCCTGGAGAAGAACTTAGCAAAATCCGCTTAGAATCTACGGCAGATTTTAGAGTATTTGAAATAGCAGCGACTGCTACTAAGCCTAAAGAATCGGTAACAATAGATTTAGGAAGTGCTCAAATTATTGGAAAAATTTATACCAGGCATTGGGCTGGCACAGCAAGCGGAATGCCAAGCGCAGAAAGCGTAGAATTATTGCTAAGTAATGATGGAATAAATTGGGTGACTATCACGAATCTGATTCCTACGGCTATTCCCATTATTGTGACAGACATTTCTAACAATCCGCAAATAGCGCGCTACATTAAAGTGGAATATGTAGTAGAACCTATAGACTATAATAAAGTCTATTTATGGGAAATTGATGTGTTCGATGAGTGCGGAAAGTACGGTTGTATGCCTGTCGCGAATAAGAGTACCGTCACCATGAGCGAGTTGCTTGGAATAAGTGGAATTTGGGGATGGGGGAATAATCGGTATTCCGATTTACTCGCACCAGGGCAAGGACCAGAGCTTTACGATGATATTTGCAAACACTATCGAAACTATCATTATCTCGCTTGGGATGTTCTCGATCCTGATACTATTCCTGATTATGTAACGATGGCAGCAGGCGGTGGAACGCAATCCTTTTGGTGGCTCAATTGGGATAGAGAATACCAAGAATGGGTAGATGAAGGTATCCCGATACAAGCAAGTATCCAGATGTATCAGTCCTATATTGGGCAATTTAGAGATACCGCCTGGACAAGTAATCCTTATCAATCGGCTTATGATTATGGTTATGAATTTGCTTCGCACTTTGGTCCGACTAGCGGCAATGGCATGATAGAAATGCTAGAAGTAGGCAACGAACCTTGGGTATATGATGCAGGTGTATACAAGGATATTTTGGATGGCATGGCACGCGGTGTAAAGGATGCCGATCCTGCTATGCTTGTCATTCCTTGCGCCTTGCAAGCATCGGAAGAAAGTGCAGAGCTTTCTACCAATTTTAGGAATTATATGGGGGCGCGTATCGACCAAGCTACGCTACCTTTCTTAGATGGTTTGAATATTCATATTTATAGCTACCACAACCGGCCCACAGGGCTGATTTATGGTACACATCCCGAAAACTTAAACTCCATTTATCATGAGGTGCATGGCGCAGTGCGTTGGCGTGACCAAAATATGCCTGGACAACCGCTTTATGTATCCGAATGGGGCTGGGATCATGATGGGGGCGACCCAGACTGTACGCATTTTGAGTGTGTATCCGAGCGTGCTGCTACGGCTTATGCTTCGCGTGGTGCATTGATATTTCACCGACTTGGGATAGATCGAGCTACTTGGTATTTTTATGCGGATACAGATATTAATCCGACCGTTCTGGCAACAAA
>CALGLY010000213.1 GCA_937959095.1 uncultured Saprospiraceae bacterium | reverse complement strand
ACACACTTCGCTTCGCCCTCAAATCCTTCTACGGCAGTGATTTCGTTATCTGCTACGCGCACCGTGAATTGTCCCCCTCGCTCACCCGATACATCGAACTGAAAGTTGGTATCCACACCTGTGAGTTTGCTTTTATCGACTTTTTCGGGTATGGCTAATATGAATTCTTTTGCTGTCATTCTTTTAGATTAATAGATTTGAGATATTAGATGTGAGACTTTATTATCTCGGTTGCTCTATCCTGCCAATCGTTGAAAATACAAAAATGAATCCTTGTATATAGAAAAGGTAAGAAGTATCGAAAAAATAATCCCAACAACTAATAATATTCGTCGAATCCCAAAGGGCATTTGCTTTTTCAAATAGAACAATTGTAAAATTTCTACACTCCAACCTGCACAAAATCCCATGTTCGCTACTAGCATAAAAGCAATAGATACCAATATAAAATTACCGACTCCAAAAAATAAGATGCCCTTGATAAATATTGAGCTTGTCAATCCTAAAGCTAGTAGAACAAATAAGTTATAAAGTAACCGATGTCTCTCCCACCATCTTACTATCCCTAACACATCTTCTTTATCTTCTAATAAGCCACTATCTAAAATTTCATATTTCTCACCCATCTTGGAAAATTGAAATCAAAAAAGTCTCATATCTCACGTCTTAAAACCCGCCTGCTCCGCGACCGGGGCAGGTCTCACATCTAGCAATAAGGTGTCATCCAACCCAAAATATGTTTAAATACATACTCTTGCTGCGGCTCATTATGAATTTCATGGTACAATCCTTCCCATATTTTGCAAGAAACATCCCCTTTCACTCGGTCTGCGAATGCCTTAGAGCCTGCTGCGGAGGTAATTCTATCGTCTTCGCCGTGCATCACCAATAGCGGACTACTTATTGTTCCTTCATAACTATCTAAAGCTGCAGCAGCATCCATCATATTCATGCCCATCGCAGAGCTTATTTTATCATGTACCAATGGATCGTTGCTGTAAGCTTCTATCACCTTCGGATCATGTGAAAGCGCATCGCGTCCCAAGCCATTCGCTTGTGTAAGACTTGGATAAAGCGAGCGTGTCAATTTTCCTAAACCAACCAAAATCTTAGAAGGCTGCGTCCCGAATTGTATAAAAGCCGCACTCGAAATGATACCTGCAATACGTGGCTGTCGCTCTACCGCATAAGTAAGTACGATATTGCCACCCATGCTATGCCCATATAGGAAGGTCGGTTTGCCTAAATAGCGTTCTTTCGCAATAGCTAGGAGTTGATCTACTTCATCCAAAAAGACTTCATGTTTTGGCGCATGACCACGTTTTCCATCCGATTGTCCGTGTCCACGATGATCGTTTCCGAGGACAGCATAGCCATTCTGATTGAAAAATTCCGCTACATGATTATAACGATTGATATGTTCGCCGAGTCCATGTACCAAACAAACGACCCCTTTGGGTTCTTTCACTTCCCACTCTTTTGCATATATTTTTACTCCGTCGGCAGTGTTCCAATTAAATTCCTGCATTTTTAGATTTTTGGACATTTTGATTTTCAGATATTTGGACAAAAAAACTATTTATCCAAAGGTCTAAAAATCTAAACATCTACTTTTAGCAACTTTATTTCGAGTCGAAAGTTATTTAAATTGTTTGGTTATTAAAAATTCCTCTCTATTTGTACGTAAACATAAGAGGAAGTTCTTTCTTAAAACACCTTAAATGGGTACTATTGTGCGCGGTTTTAGGGAACGGCAGGAACAGGGAAGTTTTGTGTGCAAATTCTTGAAGAAAAGGAAATGAAAGATATGAAGTTACGAATTGTTTTTATGGGTACGCCAGAGTTTGCAGTGCCATCCTTAAAAATATTATTGGATAATGGCTACGATGTAGTAGGCGTGATAACAGCTACCGACAAATATGGTGGACGTGGTGGCAAACGCTTGATAGAATCCGCAGTAAAGAAATTTGCGGTAGCGAACGGTATTAAAGTATTGCAACCTAAAAATCTAAAAAATCCTGAATTTCAAGAAGAGTTGCGTAGCCTAAATGCCAACTTGCAAGTGGTGGTTGCCTTCCGAATGTTGCCGCAAGTAGTGTGGGCAATGCCTGAATTTGGGACGTTCAATTTGCATGGTTCCTTACTCCCAAAATATCGCGGTGCTGCGCCTATCAATTGGGCTGTAATAGAAGGCGAAACAGAAACGGGCGTAACGAGTTTTTTCCTGAAACAAAAAATTGACACAGGTAATATAGTCTTTCAAGAACGCCTCCCAATAGGCGAAAATGATACCGCAGGCGATGTACATGACCGCATGATGCACCTTGGCGCAGAAGTAGTTCTAAAAACCGTACAAGCCATAGAAGCAGAGGAAATAGAAGCAAAACCACAAGATGATAGCCTAGCTACGAAAGCGCCTAAAATCTTCACAGATATTTGTCAGATTGATTTCAATCAGCGCGTTTCCAAAGTCCATAACTTCATTCGCGGCTTGAGTCCCTACCCTGCTGCTTGGACTATGTTTGAAGAACTTCGCTTGAAAATTCTGAAAACGACTATCGAGTTAGAACTACACGAAGTAGAGGTTGGTACTTTAATTTCAGATAATAAAAACTACATCAAAATTGCTTGTATAGATGGCTTCCTCTGTGTGCATGATTTGCAGCTACAAGGACGAAAACGCATGGATACCAAGTCTTTTTTGAATGGTTTTGATTTTGAAAAAAATGCCCGTGTAGGCTATTAAGTAGTGCGTGATATTTATTTCGGTAATTTGAAAACATCTTTTTCCGCTATTTTCTCCTAAAAAATAAGTCCGTAACTATGGCTATGTACTGATTTTGTAGAAGAAACTATCAAAAAAATCTTATTCTCAAATTTTACCGAAATAATTACCACGCACTACTTAACTTGACTAAGGTTCTACTTGCTGTTCTACAAAATCAAGCGAGACAGAATTGATACAGTAACGCAAACCTGTAGGTTTTGGGCCATCATCAAATACGTGTCCAAGGTGTCCGTCGCAGCGTCCGCAAACGACTTCTGTGCGTACCATCCCGAATTGGGTATCGCTATGTTCTATAATAGCAGCTTTCTTTAATGGCTGATAGAAACTCGGCCAACCTGTACCTGATTTAAACTTCGTATCAGAAGCGAAAAGCGGTAATTGACACGCCCGACAGGTATAAACGCCAGCTTTCTTATTATCCCATAAATCGCCTGTAAAGGCACGCTCTGTACCT
>CALGLY010000212.1 GCA_937959095.1 uncultured Saprospiraceae bacterium | reverse complement strand
TTATCCTCTCGCAACTGCTTGCGTAAGGCTCTTCTCATTTGTCCTAATTTTGCCAAATCTGCTGATCTTTCCTCTTTCAACTTATCATAGAGCGAATCCTGCCGAACATCTTTAATCCCTTTGTAGGAAAGCCCTTCTTTTTTGTATGGAATAATCTTTTTTTGTTGCTCCAGCCATTTTGTATCCGAAGGGTAGCTCCGAAGAAATAGCGACGCATGACTCCCAGATAATTCGATGCTTGGTAAGCTTAGTCCTTTTATAACCGAGCGCGTATAGAAAAAGCGGCCTTTCTTTTCTTTCATCAACTCGCGTTCATCGTCATAGTATTCGCTCGAAAAAAGCATCGGTTCTGCCACATCCCTATTTTGAATATTTCCATGATTATGGATTGGAAAAAAAGGGGTAGAATTAGTCACTATATTGGGCAATATAGACAAGAAGATAATGTAAGGAATAGAGGCTAAAAATAAACGACGCGTATATTTTTCATCCCAGAAATTATAGAGCAAAGGACGATATAAAAAGGAAAGTGTTAGGATTCCAAAAATTCGATAAATGACAAAATAAATGCGAGAAAGGCTTTTTTCTTTTATCTTTTTGATGCCTCCCATCGTAATAAAATCAATGAAAGTTATTAAGCCAAAACTCAAAAAAACAAGTATAAGCATGCCCGTCAGCCCATGATTTTCTCCAGCAATGCCTACGATAATTCCGATTTGAGAAAAGTAAAGAATGAGGGAAAGAAAAATGAAGAACAATAAAAAGGTATACGCAAAAAGTACACTCGCAAAGCGTTCTAACTTCTCGATATAATCATCAAAGTCACCTACTCTTCGTTTCAGAAAGCGAGTGAAAATATCAGCATAATTTAAATAATCATAATCAATCTCGGAAGAGACATAGCGTAGCCCAATCGCCCCAATCCATAAGCCTCGTGTGACGATATGAATGAGCAAATTAAAGAAGAAAATGCGCCACCCAATAGTCATTAAATGCATGAAAAAAGTGTAGAAAGACTTACTAAAAAGGGAATCCGAACCACGTTGCAATTCTCGGAAACTCGCGAAGCTTTCTACGAGAGATTTCGCCTCCAAAATACCAAGCAGCGCAAAACCAGAAATTAGCAATTCTAATTGCCAACTCTCCTGCTGTAATTTCTCTAACCATTCCTTAAATGCAGATTTAGGAATGCTGATATTTCCCTTGTCCTTACTCATATTTCAGTTCTTAGTACACTCTAACTTAGGAATGGTCGCTTTGAATCGAATTGAAAATTTTCATTTTCATTATGTCGGACCACTCACTCATTCAAAATTCACTCCTTGAAGCCTTACGCCCGTTCTTCCCACACTTGGCAAAGGTGCACAATCATTTCTACTGCCTCTTCCATATCCGAAATAGAAACCCACTCTTTCACCGAGTGAATAGCTTGCATACCCGTGAATAAATTGGGGCAAGGCAAACCCATAAACGATAAGCGCGAACCATCCGTGCCACCTCGAATAGGGTGTTTCACAGGCTCTGCATAACCCAAACGTCGGATTGCTTCTTCTGCATTCGCTACTATTTCAGGATGCTTATCGAGTACCACTTTCATATTGCGATACTGCTCGTTCACTACAAATTCCGCACTCGAATTAGGATAATCCTTTAGTACGTCCTCCATGATTGCTTTTAGCTCGGCTTCGTGTGCCTTTAGTTTTGCTGTCGTGAAATCTCGGATGATAAACTTCAATTCAGCCCGTTCTAGCACCCCTTCCATAGATGTGGGATGCACAAAACCTTGTTTCTTTTCCGTCACCTCTGGGCAAAGCCGATCCTTAGGCAAACGATCTAGAATAGCCCCAGCGATTTTCATCGCATTTTCCATCTTCCCTTTCGCGTAGCCCGGATGCACCGATACGCCTTGTATCTTGATGCTTACTCCATCTGCCGAAAAGGTTTCATCTTCGAGCGTACCAGGTACGCCACCATCTAGCGTATAGCCAAAAGTCGCATTTAGCTTTTTCATATCCAGATGATTCACGCCGCGTCCTACCTCTTCATCGGGCGTGAATAGGATGCGAATCCTGCCATGTTTCACCTCGGGATGTGCCATCAGATAATGCGCTGCATCCATGATTTCTGCTACGCCTGCTTTATCGTCTGCACCGAGTAGGGTAGTGCCACTAGTGGTGATAATCTGCTTCCCGATCTGCTTATTCAGGTGCGGATATGCCTCTTGCGTGATAACTTGCGCAGGATCATCGGGTAGCGTGATAGAGCCACCTTTGTAGTCATGCACGATAGGCTTCACCCCTTTTCCGCTACAATCGGGCGCAGTATCTACATGTGAACAAAAGCAAATCGTTGGTACGTCCTTCGATGTATTCGATGGAATCGTTGCATAAACATAGCCATGTTCATCGAGATGAGCATCGGTGATGCCCATAGCTAATAATTCTTCTACGAGTACACGACTCAAATCCTTCTGCTTTTCTGTAGAAGGAAAGGTCTTAGAATTGGGATCGGATTGGGTATCTATCTGGACATAGCGCAGAAAACGTTCTGCTACTGTGAAATTGTAATCTAAAGCCATATTTTTACTTATTTGCCCAAGTTATTGCGCAACTCATTATTATTTAATCAAGTTCTTTTGAAATTTCTTTGCTTAGTAATGAAAAACTAATTAACTAAACAGTTATGCTTGTCTTTTTGTCTTGTAATTTCGTTAAAAATACTCGTCGTAGCTAAGGCTATGCCTGTGTTTTTTGCCTCATTACAAAACA
>CALGLY010000211.1 GCA_937959095.1 uncultured Saprospiraceae bacterium | reverse complement strand
AAAGCGATTTTCTTTTAAATTTATATCTCTTTATATGCCTTACCTGCCCGATCGCGGAGCAGGCGGGTATCGTTCAAAAGATACTGAATTAGTAATAGATGAAAGTGTTTCCAATAAAAGGAGCAATCCAGAATTATGCTTGGGGCGGCAAAGCCTTTATTCCTGCATTAACAAAGACCGAAAATACAAGCAACGAACCTTTCGCAGAATTGTGGATGGGCGCACATGATAGAGGCCCTGCCACCATAGAAGCGAATGGCACAAGCTTAGCTGAATTCATCGCTCAGAAGCCCGTAGAAGTCCTAAGCAAAGCAGTCGCTACGCGCTTTGATAATCGCTTACCCTTTTTATTTAAAGTATTGGATGTCGGTAGTATGCTTTCCATTCAGTCGCACCCGACGAAGCGACAGGCAGAAATTGGGTTTGAAGCAGAGAATAAGGAAGGTATTCCAATTAAAGCAAAGCATCGCAATTTCCGAGATGATAACCACAAGCCCGAAGTGATGGTCGCTCTGACTGAATTTTGGTTGCTACATGGTTTCCGAGCAAAGGATGAAATTGCTATTATTCTCGAAAAAGTGCCTGAATTTGAGTCGCTGCGCGTACATTTTCAGGAAGAGAATAGTTATGATTTGTATAAGGCAATTATGAATTTGCCACAAGCAGAAGTAGATACGATACTTGCACCACTTCGCGACCGCCTAGCTGCCCAAGATTGCCCGAAAGATACGCCCGACTATTGGGCAAGACAAGCCTTCGAAGACTACACCCGCGATGGGCATTTCGATAGAGGTATTTTCTCGATTTATCTCTTCAATTTGGTGCGCTTGCGCGAAGGTGAAGGCATTTTTCAAGATGCAGGTATTCCCCATGCTTATCTAGAGGGCGTGAATATGGAATTGATGGCAAATTCGGATAATGTCTTCCGAGGCGGTCTCACGCCGAAACATATTGATGTACCAAAACTATTAGACCACTTAGTCACAGAGAGCGTGAAACCTCATATTTTACTAGGAAAACAAGTTTCAGAGACAGAACGTGTCTATCGCACGCCTGCACCTGATTTTGAATTGAGTCGGATTGATTTAGATTCAGCACAAGTGCATAAAAGTCAAAGTCCTGTGCCTGATATTAGTATTGTGTTAGAAGGAAAAATAGAAGTACGAAGTGCAGACGGAACATTTACGAGAACACGCGGCGAGGTCTTTTTTGCGGTAGCAAATACGGCTTATGAATTGGTAGCTAAGGAAAAGACGGTGCTTTATCGTGCGACGGTGCCGAGCGGAATCCTTTAGATTATCCAACCGACGGATTTCCGCCACTTGTCCATTTCCTTTTTTCTTTTCCTGAAATCTGTCGGTGGGGTTTGATTTTCATTTTTGGCGCGTTTCCTTATGACTGCTATCTGTTCTTCGAGCGTGTTCAGTCCGAGAGCTTTTCTTCTTTGATTTACTTTGGTTAAATCGTCAAACGAATGTGGGCTTAATGCTCCATTTTCGTTCCAGTCAAATTGAGTTCCATAGCCTTGTGGTTTTCCTTCAAATACGGCTATTCGATCGCTTAGATAGGCTAAATTTATTGGGTTTGCTTTCTTGGCGCGAACGGCATTTTCTAGTAGTTTAGCACACGTTCTCATAAAGTCAGGCTGTCCAATGGCGTGTTGTATAACTAGCCAAGCTGCTTCATTCGCCGCCTCGCCTACTTTATCAATTGTTGGGTAGCCTATGCTATCTATTATGTCATGTAATAGCTCTGCATTTCTGTTGTGTAATACCAATCCACATCCAAAAGTTGCATTATTCTGGAGTGCTTTTTTCCTTAGACTTCGTTATTTTTTCATAGCCAGCCAAGAGGATGCCTAGAAAAAATGCCTTGTCCAAGAAAAAAATCACTATCCAGCTTAATACAACTTTTGAACATGGATTGGTATAAGTCCTGCATCTCTTCGTTATAGCCTTTCCCAAGCTGTCCGTTTTGAATAAGCCTATTCCGAAGTTTAAGATCTGCGTTTTTTAGTTCAATTATTTTGTTCGCAATGCTTTTGTGCTTCACTTTCTTAATATTCAGATTGATATAAAATGAAAAACCACTTACAAGGAAATGTAAGTGGCTTGTTATTTTATTGTATTCCCGCTCGCTACGCTCTCGTCAGAAAAGAAAAGCGCAACTTTAACTTGGGTAAACTTTTATTTACCAAAAAGCTCTTTCAATACTGGATCGGTAGGATTAGCACGTTCTGCTTTCTCTGCATTACCCATCATGGCAAAAAGTCCATCTGCTGCGCCACTTGTAAGCAAGTCAGCTAAAGAAGGCTTACCTTCTCCAAGCAAATTAGAAGCTTGACCTCCCAAAGCAGAAGTAATTGCTTTAAGTCCTCCATTCTCCGTCAATTTTTGAGTAATAGCAGGTAATAATGCTGCGGTTAATTTACTGCCCGCTGCTTTTTTCAAGAAGTCAGTTGCACCAGTATCGCCACCTTTCAAAAGACTCAATGCATCGGAAGCTGCAATACCTTTAGTTGCATTTCCCAATAAAGAAGCTGCTACACCAGGTACAGCTGATCCTAAAGCACCATTTAATAGGTCTAACGCTTTATTCCCTTGACTTGAATTGCCTAATAGATTTGTAATAGTAGAAAGTCCTTTAGGCATTGCTTTTTGCATTACCTCATTCTTTAGAATATTACCTGCAAAACCTTTTAATGCACTGCTACTAGCACCACCCAATAAGGCCTGCACACCAGTTAAAGCCTTCTCTGGAGAAATGCCTGCTAGTCCTTTACTAACGTTACAAGATTGAGTCATAACGGTAACAGATAGTATCAATAATAAGGAAAGAAACTTCTTCATGCCTTAATTTTTTTTTTGAAATGAAAAATAGTTTGATGTTACAATATATAACAACTTGTTAGACGTGAGATATGAAGTAAGTAACGTTATCTTCTAGGGGAGAGAAGCTTGCTGGCGACATTCTTTAATTCCAAGGTCTATGGTTTTTATATTCAGGATATTCATCGAAAAACACCTCTATGAAACTATCATTAATAGCTCGTAACTATTTACGTATAAGATATTAGATATTATTTTATCTAAATCGTTTTGGTTT
>CALGLY010000210.1 GCA_937959095.1 uncultured Saprospiraceae bacterium | reverse complement strand
GGAATAGGGAGGCTTACTAAATTAGGATTACTCCAACCTCCAATATTTCCTGAAGATTGGCTTTGTGTTAGGACATTTTGCCAAGTCGTGCCATCGAATACGTCTACCGTTGCCATTTCTACATAGCCTGCATTAAATCTACGGAAATATTGGTCAAATTCAAGCGTCATATTCGTCACCCCTGCGGTATTTATTACAGGCGTTTCAGCTATTTCATACATCTCTACGCTATTACTAAGCGGATCGCTATTGACAAATAAAAATGCCGAACCATCTAAGGTATTAGTACCATTATGACTTATAACACCTGACCAAGTATCGGTAGTGTTTCCTCCATCGGTTATCGTCCAAGAACCAATGCCGCTATCGAAATTTTCTGAATGTATTATGCCTCCTGTAGCATTTGTTGGTAAAATATCTTCATCATTGATAGTGATGGTATGCGTTTGATTGGTTGTACCTGCGCTGCCGTTGCCGCCGTTTACATTGAGGGTATAGCTGAAAATAATATCCTCATTTCCTTCAATGAGGGCATCATTATGGATTTGTACGGTAATATCTTGCATTAGCGTCGCGCCATCTAAGGTAAAGGTCGCAGGGCTAAAGGTATAATCTTCGGTAGCACCCATAGTAGCTGTTCCACTTGTAGATACGGTAACATCCACAGGTTCGGACGGATCAGAATCTATCTGTACGCGGATAGTAGTTTCATAATAATCTAAGCAGTTATTTGTAATATCTGCTTGACCTTCTCCTACCACAGAACTTGGCGTGCTAAAGCTTACATTGGTCATTCCGATAGGTGTGCAACTATAAATTACGATGTCGTCCAAGTACCAACCTTCCCAGCCTTTGCAGCCATTGGTCGCTACATCCCAGCGGAGTTCTAAATTATCACCTGGCACAACACCGATTAAGGATAAATCGACTTGGCTTTGCCCCCAAGTACCTGAAAGCGACCCTTCATCTGCACCTACAAAAGCCTCTTCGCCTCCATAAGGATTATTATTGGGAACAATGTTCTTATTATAGCCATTAGCAGTAAAGGCACTACCTGGCAAGCGCGTCCAAGCACCGCTATTTAATCTGTAATGTACTTGTCCACCATCTTCAAAATCTTCTAAAGCAACATAGTGGTCGAAAGCCATGAGGATAGGCCCTGTCGCACTAGCTGTAATATTGATAACAGGGCTTTGTAGGCTAATGATGCCGTTATCTAAATCCGTGAAGCAATTCCCCGCATCTGGTGTTTCGCCATACATCGCACTACCTGCCCGACCATTAGGGAGCGAACTATCCAATACCCAATCACGCGCATCCCATGTAGCAGGATTGGTAGGGTTTTGTGCTACTGTCCAGCTTCCAATACCAGCTTCCCAATCCTCAGAGAAGATAATATTGGCAGGTGTACCCGTGCCACAAATAGCTGGAGCAGGCCCTAAAAGCGGCGTATATCCACAAGGATTATTTATGTCCATTTCTACGGCATTAATAGCATTCGTTACGGTTACACAATCGGCTGCTGTGATGATTTCGCCAGATAGACCAGCCGCCGTTGCTGTTGTACTTAGTCCTTCCAGATTGACTCCTAATAAATCTTGGCAAGATTGCTCCAAGGCATCCGCGAGTACTACAAAATCACTCGTTCTCGTCAAATAAACACTTTGTGCGCGCCAGAAAATATGCGCTGCTTTCTCAAAGCCCAAAGCTGCTACGGTTTGTCCATTAAACGTGCCACCATCTACCAATAACGCATAGGCATGATTCGGAACACCTGAATTGATGTGTACACCGCCATTATCAGAAGGCAAGCAATGATAGTTTGGACCTAATGCTCTATCAGGGTGTCCATTGCAACTTGGTACCCACATATCGCGTATCGGGCCACCAGCGAAAGCCGTTGCATCTTCGCCCATTTTCCAACGATTTGATTCGGTGCAGCCTGTTCCGCTTCGCACACTATTATCTTCTCCGCCATCTTCATAAGCATTCAATAAATCTATAGTTTCGCCCCAAATATCGGAGAGGGCTTCATTGATTGCGCCCGGTTGGTAGCTATAAATTAGTCCGTTGGTATATTCCGTGTAGGCGTGCGCCCATTCGTGTGCAATTACATCATCGGCAGCCGTACTAGAGCAAAAATTAGCTGTCGTTCCGTTCCAGTTCGCATTCGGGCAGCTAAGGATGGAGTTATTATTTATCGTTTGCATTTCTGCATCTGCATTATCATAGGAAGTATAACCAAAGGCATGATCGAAGAAATGATAGGTATGTCCTGATGTTTCTACTTCGTTTCGTTGGTCGAGATTTAAAGCCCCTGGAAAGGCATCACCTTCTTCCCAGATTTGATTACTAGTATTGGTCTCAAATAAACGACGAGATAAGGCGCAAGCAATACCTGTATATTGCTCTACTACACTGCCATCATGTGCATCAAGGTAGATGAATTCACGGACATCCAAATCGTTGCGTACTTCGATTTCGTAGACGAGGGAAGTTCTTCCGACATGTCCTTTCGCCATCCCTGGATTGAAGATATAAAGTGTATTTTTATGTACAAATAAAGGTGCATTTAGTCCTTCTC
>CALGLY010000209.1 GCA_937959095.1 uncultured Saprospiraceae bacterium | reverse complement strand
GAAGCTGCGGAGGCTTTGGGGCAAAAATATAACCGATTCACTTTTGTTCGAGTAGGGATATTTGTATTTGGTATTGCGCTATTAGTATTGGCGTGGTCGGAGTTTTGGGTATTGGGACTAGTCGGTACGATGCTATGGCTTTATGGCTTTTATCGTTTTATTTTGTGGCATCAGGACTTGAAGACACAGGAAGAACATTTGCTGGAATTAGTAAAGATTAATAAAGATGAAATTCATGTATTGGGGCATGATTATCAAATGTTTGAGGATGGAGAAAATTTCATAGAAGCAGGACATTCCTATAGCTTGGATTTGGATATTTTTGGAGCTTATTCTTTGTATCAGTATTGTAATCGAAGCACGACAGCGATAGGACAGGAACGGCTAGCAGACTTCTTCAAACATCCTGCCGATGCGGAAACTATAGTGCAACGGCAAAGCGCGATAAAAGAACTCCGTGAAAAACTCGATTGGCGACAACATCTTCAAGCACATGGTACGCAGACCAAAGATGAAGTAGCGCATCTAGCATCTTTGAAATTTTGGTTGAATACCGAAAATTTTGTCGTAGGAAAAAAGGGCTTGAGTACTTGTTTATATCTCGCACCACTTTGGGCATTAGCTGCTCTGATTATTGGATTTTTTTATGCTCCCTGGTGGATTGCGATCTTGTTTTTAATTCCCAATATACTGTGCCTTCAACGCACGGCGATGAAGGTGAATGAAGCCCATTCGCAAACTACTAATGCGGGTAAAATTCTTTCGCACTATAGCAAATTGATGGCACATATCGAGACAGAAAATTTTGAAAGCGAATTGCTGCAAAAACATAGTGCCTATTTCAAACAGCATGGTGCCTCCAAGCAGTTGAAACAACTTTCCTATTATATTCATCAATTGAATGTGCGTTACAATATGTTCGCCTTTTTCTTGAATATTGGCGGGCTTTGGGATTTGCATTGGATACTTGCTTTAGAACGTTGGAAAGAACGCAACCGCGACCTGCTACCGCAATGGTTCGATAGTCTTGCGGAGTTTGAAGGCTTGAGTAGTTTAGCGACCTTGTACTATAATAATCCTGATTTTACCTTCCCTGAATTTCAAGAAAAAGCAGCGATAGAAGGCACTGCTTTGGGGCATCCGTTGATTCATTCTTCGAAGCGGATTACGAATGATTTTCAAAGCCCTACACGCGGACACATCAAGCTCGTGACTGGCTCGAATATGGCAGGCAAGAGTACGTTTTTGCGTACCGTCGGGCTGAATCTTGCTTTAGCGATGATTGGCGCACCCGTATGTGCAGAACGCCTACGGATGCCGCGCTTGCAGGTATATACGAGTATGCGGACGCAAGACGCGCTACACGAAAGCACCTCGTCTTTTTATGCTGAATTGAAACGTTTGAAATTCATCATAGACGCGGTGGAACAAGGCGAACACATCTATTTTTTATTGGATGAAATTTTGAAAGGCACCAACTCTAGGGACAGACATACGGGATCAAAAGCATTAATTAAGCAATTGATTAAAGAAAAAGGGGGCGGCATTATCGCTACGCACGATTTGGAATTGGGCGCATTGGAAGCTCAATATGATGGGACTATTGAAAACCTTTGCATCGAAGTCACGATAAAAAATAAAGAACTCTTTTTCGATTATAAACTCCAAAAAGGAGTAAGCCAGAGTTTTAATGCGACCTTATTGATGCAGCAAATGGGGATTAAAATTGAGGAATAAGAAAAGCGAAAACAAGATTCAGAATTTCCACTACTAAGACATGAACTTACTACAACGTCCATATTATTTTGAAGAAGACTTCCGCAAACGATGGGGAATTGTGTGCGGTATTTCGCTCTTTATTTTTCTGTTTTTGTGGGGATTTCAACCTTTTCAAATCAATGCTTACCCTGGCAACATCCTACAATTGGTGCTAGGCTATGCCGCCGTTACCTTTGCTGTGACAACTTGCTTTTATATTTTATTCCCCAAATTATTTCCACGCTTTTTCAATACTGAACACTGGACAACAGGTAAAGACATTTTCTATAGCCTGGCGATGCTTCTGTGCATTGGTTTTTTTAATCTGGTCTACTCTTCTCAGATTGGAATTTTGAATTTCTCACTACGTGGGTTGCTCTATTTTGAGTCCTATACTTTTGCAGTAGGCATTTTCCCGATTGGTTTTTTAGTGCTATTCAATGAACGCAGGAAGTACGCACAACATCACGCGCTTTCTGGTGAAATAATGGAGAATAAAGCAGTACTTATTCCTACTAACGTCCCTGAAAACATCCTCATCCTAGAAGCTTCCAATGGCAAAACCGCGCTCGAATTATTACCCAATGCGATCTATTACATCAAGTCAGAAGCCAATTATGTCGAGGTTTTTTATATAGAAAAGGAACGTCTCCAGAAAGGACTTATTCGGAATACTTTGACGGCTATGGAAAACCAACTCCAAGCACATACTGGATTTTTTCGTTGCCACAAAAGTTATATCGTAAACATGAATGGTGTGGAGCGCATATCGGGTAATGCACAGGGTTTAAAAATCCATTTTTCGGAGATAGAA
>CALGLY010000208.1 GCA_937959095.1 uncultured Saprospiraceae bacterium | reverse complement strand
GAATGCGATCTATCTGCTCATTTAGTTTTTCATCTGGTACTTCATCCAATGCAGGACGCTCCAATGTTTGCGAACTATCTGCGCCTTGCAATTCAAATTCAGGAAACATTCCTACATCAAATCGAAATTCGTAGTCCCCCTGATTGCGGAAGTCAATCTCTGGCGTATCGTAGCCCTCCGCACTTAGCGGCTGCCCGATATACTTGATCTTTTCTGCTTCAATAAAACCAAATAACTCATCTTGTATCGCTGTATTCATTATTTCAGCAAATACCGATTTACCATACATCTTCTTCACAAAAGACATTGGTGTTTTTCCTTTTCGGAAGCCCTTCATGTGTGCTTCACGTTGGTATTTATTCATCTGCGCCTTAAACTTCGGAGCATAATCGGAAGTTTCTAGCGTAAGTGAAATTGTAGTATTCAGTTGATCTTTATCGTCGCGGACTATCTTAGCCATTTTATTGCTTCATTAGTACCAATACTTACAGCAAAGCGAATGAGGCACTAAAGTGGCTCATTCGCTTTGCTATCAAGATTGAAATGGAAAATTAAAAAAGAAAAGCTTCTTGAAAAAAGTGCGGGTAAAGGGAGTCGAACCCCCACGCCTTGCGGCACTAGATCCTAAGTCTAGCATGTCTACCAATTCCATCATACCCGCTTATTGTTATACTCCTTTCTTGAAAAGGAGTGCAAATTTAAGACTTTTTTTATTAAGATGCACTATTCCTCTAAAAAAAGATGTTTTTTTTCTGCGTTTAAAATAAGATTTGGCGACTAATTTTCCATCAGCCGCCAAATTTTAGGGAATAAGTCAGAGTGGGTAGATTATTTTTTTCTTATTCCCTTACTACTTTTTATAAGTACTTTATGCCATTTGTGGCGGATTTTTACGCATTATCAATCCGATAATAGCAGAGAAGACCAAACCTGTAATTGCGCCAAAGAATAAAGTCATTCCCATTGTTACCATCGCACCGGGTTGATTTGCTTTTGCTTCTTCCATCAATTCATCTACTTCATCTTCATCCATTCCTAATGATTCATAAATGCCTCTAGTCGCATCTAATGCTTGATTCATTACTTCAGGATCAATAAAGGTCGTATAGACATAATTGAAAATTGAATTGAGTAAAAGTGCAATCATTAAAGTAAGCGTTCCCAATCCGATGCAACGACCAAGCGTTGCATAACCTCCAAGTTCCTGATCGCGATGAAAGCGAATCGCCATTACAATCATAGCGATATAGGCGATAAACGGAAGCATTCCTCCAGCCCACATCATGGAACCACCTGCGGGAATAAACACAATATAAGATAGAAGCGTAAGTACAATAAGTGCTGCACCACCGATGAGTCCGTAGCGCGTAGCGGTAGGCATAAATGATACACTTCCTTCGTCAATGATATTGAAGTCGTTGTCTAAAGTTGGCATAATTTAATTGTTTTAGATGATTTATTTTAGTGATAAATTTAGGTATTTATCACGCTCAAACCCGTTGCAAGCGACCTTTATTTAATACTGCTATTACTTTTCCTTTAAAGTCTTTTCCTATGAAAGGCGTGTTCTTAGACCTCGATTGAATAGTATCAGCCGTGTATGTCCACTGCAAATGGGTATTAAATATAGTCAAATTCGCCAAATTTCCTGCTTGGATATTAGGCATTTCAAGATTAAGGACTTTGCGCGGATGTTGCGCTAATTTTTCGACTAATTGCGCCAAGGATAAGATTTGTTTCGTGTGCAGTAGGGCAAAAGTCGTCTCCAAACTAATTACACCGAAGTCTGCATTCGGAAATTCTAGGTGCTTTGCTTCGGGTTCTAGTGGTCGGTGGTTGCTTGTGATACAATCAATTGTCCCGTCTTGTAGTCCTGCTTCTAAGGCAGCGCGTTCGTGTTCGTCGCGCAAGGGAGGCAATACTTTATAATTCACATCAAAACCTTGCAAGGCTTCGTCGGTATATGTCAGGTTCATTGCTGGCACGGATGCGGTAATATTCAAACCGCGTGCCTTTGCTTGGCGTACCAATTCTACTGCCTTCGCTGTGGAAATATTCAATACATGTAATTTCGATTGGCTATAATCCAAGAGTTGAATATCTCGCTCTAGCATCATTACTTCCGAAATGCTAGGAATGCCGCGTAAACCCATACTTGTGCTCACGCTCCCCTCGTGCATCTGTCCGCCAGGTATCAGACTTGGATCATGCGGATGATTGATAATTAAACCATCGAATGCCTTACTATAATCCAAGGCGCGCAACAGTAAGCCCGAATGCAAAACCGAATGTTCGCCATCCGAAAAAGCTACTGCGCCTACTTGCTGCATATCGTAGAGTTCCGCGAGGTCTTTGCCTGCACAATCCTTAGAAATCGCTCCGATAGGCAAAATATCAACTAGCTCTGTAGTTGCATTATTTTTAAGATATAAAACTTCCGATTTGGAATGAACCATTGGACTTGTATTCGGGAGACTTGCAATAGCGGTGTAGCCCCCTGCCGCTGCCGCTGCTGCGAGGGACTGCATATCCTCGCGCTGCTCATAGCCTGGATCTCCGATATGCGTACCGATATCGAGCCAACCAATAGAGATGTGGCAGTTGGTCGCATCTAGTACTTCCGCTTTAGGGGCTTCTATGGTCGTTTGAATTTTTTGAATAACTCCATCCTCAATAAGAAGGTCTACTTGCTTCCCATTGTGAGGAGAATTCGGATCGAGGACTGTTCCTTTTTTGATTAATACACGCATTGGATAAGGCAAATTTTGGCAAAAATAGGGATATTTTAAGTAACTTGCTTAGCAAAATCCTACCAATGAAAAAACGACTGTACGCTTTAGATGTCTTTCGAGGCATGACTATAGCAGGGATGATACTTGTCAATTGCCCCGGAAGTTGGTCTTATGTCTACGCGCCCTTGCGTCATGCCGAATGGAACGGCTGGACACCTACGGACTTAGTTTTTCCTTTTTTCTTGTTCATCGTAGGCGTAGCGATGTGGTTTTCCTTCAAACGCTACGACCATCAACTCACAAGCACTGCGGGCATCAAAATAGTACGTCGGACGCTCTTAATTTTCTTAGTAGGGTTACTCCTAAATATCTTCCCTAACAAATTCGCCGATTTTGAAAACTGGCGCATCTTTGGCGTATTGCAGCGCATCGCTTTAGCCTTTGGTGGCGCAGCTTTTTTAGCGTTATTACTAAAAAAACAAATCCCTATACTCCTAGCTACCGTAGGCCTTTTACTTAGCTATTGGGGCATTCTCCTTGCTTTTGGCGATTTGACCTTGGAAGGTAATTTCGTGCGCCAATTAGACCTTTCTTTAGTAGGCGACAATCACCTTTATCATGGCTATCGCAATGCGGCAGGCGAGCGTGTTGCTTTTGATCCAGAAGGCTTTTTTAGTACGATGCCTTCTATCGCTACCGTCTTGCTTGGCTAC
>CALGLY010000207.1 GCA_937959095.1 uncultured Saprospiraceae bacterium | reverse complement strand
ATGTCAAAGACTGCGAAGATTTGGAGGGGAAGCGCGTAGCGGCGATCACGCTAGGTAGTGGAAATACCGATAAAGCACAACGGACTTTTGAACATAATCTAATTGCCAAAGGCGCATATATCATGGGATCAAGAGCTTTTTGGTTGCTTCGTCCCAATGATGAAAACCGCCTAGACGAATCGAATGTACAAGTTGCCATAGAAATGGCATATCAATATGGAAAAGAGATGGCTTTGCAATATGATAGTGTGTACACACTAGCGAATTAAGTCGGGATTAGAACCTCTTATGGGTGCTTAAATTTGGAACGTGGAGGTTAGTAGAACTATACCTCTGCGTTTTTTTTATCAAAAATCATAGATTATGAAAACGCTTATCACAACTCTCGTATTTTTAGGGTTTTCTTTCCTTGGATTTGGTCAGATTGATTCCCCAAATCGTCCTACTATGTCTATTGGTATAGGTTATTTCGGGGAACGCTTCACACAACCTGGCATCGTCATTTTTAGTGAATTTGGCTTAAATGAAAAACAAAATCAACTGCTACTCAAAACCAACTTCATTTATTATCGTCATAGGCAGCATAATCGAAATTGGATATTTTTACCTGAAATCATTCTAAGAAGAAATATGACTACATCTTATCATGTTGACCTCGCTCTAGGTCTAGGTTGGCTCTATCAAAATCCTGATGGTGAAGTCCTTAATTTTAATAATCCTGATGTGTTTACAGTCACAGATAAAGGTTGGAATTACGCGCTACCTACTCTTGGATTATCTGTCGGTAAGAAACAAACCGCCGCCCAAAATGGCATATCCCCGCCCCTATAAACCAATGCTAAATAATAATAACGTAGGCAATGAAATTCATATTCCTATTATCGTTGCTATATCATATCGCTTCCCAGAATTGTAAGTAAACAATGTCTTGTATTCAGCAAAATTTTTAGCCATGAAAACTTACAGCATACTCTTGTTTTTAGTGGGACTTTGTACAGGCTGCACGCAGGTCATTTTTCAGGACTCCATCTTGATTGAGGCACCTTCTTCGGTTGTCTTTGAGGTCATTACAGACTATGAATCCTACGATGAATTGCTGCCAATGCTACACAAGGAAGTCGAAATTGTATCAGAACAAAAAAAGGGTTTGGGCGTGGCTTGGAAATCTACAGGTACATTCAAAGGGCATAGCTTCACTTCCACTTGGATGGTGACACAATTCGTGGAAAACGAAATGGTACAGATGGAAGATTTCGAGCAAAACAAAGGTATTTCCATACTGACGACGGAAGGCATTAATTCCTTTGTGACAGACTATCAGATTTATATACAAACCAAGATGTACTTACCTTACAAATGGGATTTTTTCGACATTTATCGCGAAGAAATGCAGCGCGTAAAAGTAGAAGCAGAAGCCCGATTTCAACAAATCCTTGCAAATCGCAAAAAGTTGGAATGGTACAATAATTTGAAGCCAGAATAAAAACGAAACATCATGAAAAACGATAAATATATCTCTTTGGGTGTCTTACAAGTTTTTGTGGGTATTGGTGCATTTATATCAGGTGCTGCTATGCTCCTAAATACAGATGGAAGTTTACTAGGTCTGACTACGGAAATGCTAAAAAATACGCCTTTCCAAAACTATTTACTTCCAGGGCTAATGCTATTAGCAGTAAATGGTATTTGTAATATTATAGCCTCTGCATTTTCTTTTACCAATCATCAATACGCAGGTTTTCTAGGCTTAGTTTTGGGTACGACTTTATTGGCATGGATGGGTGTTCAAGTCTATATGGTGGGATTTAATCATATTTTCCAGCCACTTTTTATCGGTATTGGGATTGCAGAAGTCTTGCTTAGTGCAGGGGTAGCGGGCTTATCTATGAGTAATCAATCGTCATAGACTAATTTTATCTAAAAAAAAATCGAACAAGATGAATATCCAACGACTTGGTTTATACACCCTCCTCTTCACGATAGCAGGTCTGTTTTTTCGCTACATAGACGGCTGGGATATTGATTTAAGAACTCCTACTCTAGGACAAATGCTTTGGTTCATTACGCCCTTACTTCTGATGCTTCTTTTCCGTTATGTAAGGAAGGAAAAAAGTAAAATAGGTCTTCATTTGAATCTCAAAGCAAGTTCGCATTGGTATGTTTTTGCCTTCCTATTTTTTCCATTACTTAGCTTAATATTGATAGCACTTGGTCAAGATATTGGCTCATTAAGTCTATTGAAACCTTACACCTATTCTGCTATTTTTGCCGCTATTTTAGTAGCAATACCTGGCAGTTTCATTAAAAGCATAGTTGAAGAATTTGCATGGCGCGGCTACCTTACTCCTTCTTTGCAAGAAGCGGGCTTTTCGCGTTTTCAAAATCACTTAGTTGTAGGAATAGTTTGGGCAATTTGGCATTTGCCTTATCTTGATGTCATCACGAAAGTCTATCACGATTTGGATTGGTACGTTTATCTCCCTTTCTTTTTTATTGGAACCATTGTCACAGCCTTCATTTATGGCGAAGTACGTCTGCGAAGTGGAAGTGTTTGGTCAACCGTTATTCTACACACTATGGCTACGGCTGTTGTAAACACGCTTTTCTTGGAGGATTTTCTCTGTCTAGAATATGCTTCTGCTTGGTTTCTTGCTCCTACGGTGGATAACATTTTCTATATCCTATTTGTGAGTTTAGCGGCTTGGCAATTGATGCGAAAATAGAATAGACTTAAATTTCTTAATAGATTAGGGCAAACAAATCAAAAATTTGTTTGCCCTATATTATATCCACTTCTTCTTTTCTTAATCAATTAATAAACTGATCGCATCCTCTAACGGCATGACTGGTGCATTTGCTTGTAGAATCTGGTATTCCCTTTCAGGTGCTAAGAGCAGTTGAAGCTCTTCCGTAGGAATATGCTCTTTCATATCCACAGTAGCATTATACTTTTCTAAGGAAACCTTTACCTCCATGACCTTTGGGTGTTGTGCAAGGCGCGTTGCTATAGCTTCTGCACAATTATTATCCTTCATTCCTTCTATTGCATAAGTATGTATCATTGTGTACTATTTTTTTTATTAGACTTGTTACGAATTAAGAAGAGAAAGAGAAGCCTAGTGCATCAACCCATACGTTTAAATACTTAAAGCAATCCTGCTTATCTTGATTCATCATTCCGACAGAGGCGCACAGTTGTTTTATTATGGATATTATGATGCACTATTGAGTTCTATTACGATTCTACTAGTGGGCGTTTTAGGCAATATGCAAGAATAAACTAGACCTTTTTAGGCTAGATATTTTTGTATGTTGCCTTAGCAAGTACCTACTTCGCTCGATTCCTACATCCTCGAACCGAATAAGACTTTCAAACGTACTATTAGGATAAAGATTATTTCATTAAAATTACGGACCTATGAAAAATTTTCTTTTGGTAATAGCATTTTTTACTTTTTCTGTAGCAATGTATGCACAGACGGCTAGTACATTTGCTTTCGAGTTTCCTTCAATGGATACAGACTATGCGGACAAAGTACGTATTCACTTGGTCTATACTCCAGCGAATTTACTTGCCTACCGTTTACATACAAGTCTACAAGAAGAACCTATAAAGCTGAAAAGTCAAGATTATATCGTACTTGTCACAGAAAACGAGCAAATCAATTTTTTTCGTAATACAGAAGTAAACGACTTACCTGTACAAATCAGCTTTGAAAAAGGGCAAGACTATTATTTCAGAATTGCACTCAATACAGGTGATGGATTTTGGAATGGATTCAGTATCACAGAAATGAGCGAACGTGCATTTCAGATGGATTTATTTGCCAATAACATCAGTCCAAAACCAGAAATTTATGACTACACGAAACCTATAAAATTAAAGTAGAATTCGTTGTGCTTGGGCAGGCACTAAATTTGTCTGCCCAATTGTTCCTACTTTCTTTTTCCTGAGTGCGCACTCACCACTTTTGGGCGGATTCCTATTTTTTTCCTAAAAAAATGAGGCATTGATTATCAAACCAATGCCTCAAACACACTGCATTATATCCTAGAACTACTACTATTACTTATTAAGCCGCTATTCGTTGGCGTTTTAGAGTATTCATTCTGCTTGTTTTCGCTTCTTCGGTCACTGTTCTTGTAATTTTCATACCTGTAATACAAGTCAAGAAAAGAGGTAATGCTAAAGCAGCTACCCAATACCAGCCTGTTACGACTCCTAGTACTACTAAGGCAATCATTAAGTTATATCGAATAAATAGGGTATCAATTGCTAAGTTAAATAATTCTACTTTCATGATGTATCAATTTTGATTATCAACTAATTACAATTCAAAGATACAGGCATGGAGGAGGAGAAAAGATGATAAAAATCAGTGCGGGTGATGATTTTTTTTAGACAGGAGCTTCGCAGGCATAAAAAAAGGGTAACGACATCCCCGAAGGAACGCCGCACCCTGTATAACCCCAAAAAACCAAATTCTTGTGGTATTTAGTAGTTATTATATATTCTTAAACGCATCTATTAGGCGATGGTTCAGTTAGAAGCATTTTTTTTTCAAAAAAGGGCAACGACATCCCCGAAGGAACGCCGCGCCCTGTATAACCCCAAAAAACCAAATGAAAACAATTTCTTAGATTCTATATTTAGAGTAATGCAGCTAGGTCTATAGCTGCTGATTCATCGTACATATTTACTTGAAGGTGTTCTGCTATCACTTTAGCAGATGCTCGCAATTGTTCTATCTCATTGATACATAAGCTATCTAAAGAATGCTGTATCAATTGGTTTTGTTCTATTCTTGTTGGCACACTCAACGCAAGTGTTCCTTGTTCTATTTTTACACGATTCTTATCGTTTAAAATAACACTTAGTGGAGCTTCTATATTGAGTTCACCTAAGAGAGCTTTCAGGATTTCGATACCACAGGTAGCCACTCCAAACATCGTTGCGCCCTGCGTTTTCCGAATAGTGTAAGCAGCTTCTACCATATCTTCTTGCGCCTTTTCGAGCAAGCCTTTGTGGTGCGATAAATCTACTCCTTCAATATGCGTATGAGATAGAATCGGTACTGCCGAACGTCCGTGTTCGCCTAGCACAAGGCTGCGTACTTTTGTAAGTGGTACTTGAAAATGGGCTGCTAAATAATATTCGAAACGAATCGTATCTAGTAAAGTTCCTGTGCCGATAATGTGGTTGGCGGGTAAACCCGAAGCTTTCCAAGTATGATAGGTAATGACATCAACAGGATTGGAAATCACAATGATATAAGGTGTCTTTTCGAAACCTAAATTTCCAAAAATCTTATACGTCAATGCAATACTTTCACTTGCTACGGACAACCTAGATGCGCCCAACTCGAAATATGGTCCTGCTGTATGGAAGACAAAGTCGGATTGCTCTAGCAAGTATTCATCATTCCAACTAAGCTCATGCCGCTTTTCGAG
>CALGLY010000206.1 GCA_937959095.1 uncultured Saprospiraceae bacterium | reverse complement strand
GCATTTGTTTTTCAAGCCTTCGACCCTTTCGATTCGGAAGCTGATTTTTATCAACCTCGAAGTGACCAAGATGAAAATAACCTGGGCTTACTCCTGAAAAGCGAAGATGTGAAAGCCATCGCGATAGATGGCGCAGACCGTAAGTGGTTCGGCACGACGAATGGTGTTTTTGTGCAATCGCCTGATGGCACGACCCAAGAAGGGCGCTTCACAAGCAGCAATAGCCCGCTTTTTGATAATACCATTTTGGATATTGCTATTCATCCAACAACAGGAGAGGTTTACATTGGTACGGCGAGTGGATTGATTTCCTATAAAGGCGAAGCTGTAGTAGGCACAGGCGTAAATCGCTCCGATGCTTATGCCTATCCGAACCCTGTGCGACCAGAATATCGCGGGCCGATAGCAATAAAAGGTTTAGCAGAAAATGCCAATGTAAAAATTACAGATGTAAATGGGCAACTTATTTATGAAACTACGGCCCTTGGCGGACAAGCAATTTGGGATGGCAATGATTATAATGGACGACGTGCCAGTTCGGGAGTCTATTTGGTGTTTGCAACGAATAAAAATCTCTTCAATCCAGATGCTATTGCTACGAAGATACTTTTGTTGAATTAGGGAAACTAAACCTCCAACTTCATTAAAAAGTCTGTCTGTTCGTCTTTGCCAAGCATAAAAAGATGCTTATCGAAGACGACAAACCCCTGCCGTTCGTAGAAGCGAATCGCCTTAGGATTTTTTTCCCACACGCCTAACCAAATCACCCGAAGGGCTTCTACTTGTACTATAGCAAAGGCTTTATCGAAGAGGCGTTTTCCAATGCCTTTTCCATGATAGGCAGCACGCACATAAATGCGTTCTATTTCTAAGGCACTTTCCAGCACTTGCTCGCTTTGGGCTGTGCCAGTATTTATTTTCAAATAGCCAATTACTTCCCCCTCCACTTCTGCAAAAAAGAACTGGGACTCTGGATGCTCTAACTCTTTCCTTAGCTGTTCCGCGCTGAATTTATCATTCAAATACTGCTCCATATCCGCAGCCGTATTGTCTTTGGCAAAGCTTTCTGCAAAGGTTTGTCGGCCGATGGTTTGCAGGAGCGATAAATCCTTTAAGTCAACTTTTCTAATAGTTACTTCCATTACTGAAAATTAAAATATCTCCCCTTTAGAAGCCTTCAAGGTATTCATCATCAAGGAGCAAACAGTCATCGGACCAACTCCGCCAGGGACAGGTGTGATGTGACTTACTTTGGATAAAACGCCTTCAAAATCTACATCGCCTACCAGTCGGTAGCCCCGTTTTTTAGTCGCATCTTCTACGCGATTGATGCCTACATCTATAATGACCGCGCCTTCTTTCACCATATCTGCCGTCACAAAATTCGCACGACCAATCGCTGCTATGATTATATCTGCTCGAAGCGTTTCTGCTTTTAAATCTTTGGTGCGAGAGTGTGCAAGCGTAACCGTACAATTCCCGATTTTTGCCTTCCGCGATAGCAGAATACTCATGGGTGTACCCACAATATTACTGCGCCCAATGACCACGCAATGCTTGCCCGATGTTTCGATATTATAGCGTTCTAGCATCTGTAAAATGCCATAAGGCGTAGCAGGCAAGTAGCTCGGTAAGCCTTGCGCCATACGTCCGAAGTTCATCGGGTGGAAACCATCTACATCTTTTTTAGGCTCTATGGCGAGGGTTATTTTCTGTTCATTGATATGCTTTGGCAAAGGTAATTGCACGATGAACCCATCAATATCATCATCCCTATTCAGGTCATCCACTATTTCTAGTAAAGCATCTTCGCTGATACTTTCATCTTGCCGAATGAGGGTAGAATTGAAGCCGACTTGCTCGCAGGAGCGAACCTTGTTGCGAACATAGGATTCACTAGCGGCATTATCGCCTATCAGCACGGCTGCCAAATGTGGGATTTTGCCACCTGCCGCTTTTATACTGCTTACTTTTATCGCTAATTCTGCTTTTATGTCTTTGGCTAATTGTTTGCCATCTATAATTGTCATATGCTACTTTTTGCGCTTGCTTTTTTCTGGAAAACAAAAGTACGGAACATTCATTCGTTATTTCTTACAATTTTTCAAGCTTTCTTGTACTTCTGTGATAGGAACAAAGGGGAATTCATTTCCCCAAGCCGTATTGATATAATTGATAACATTTGTAATTTCTGCATCCGATAGGCGATCTATGCCTTCCATTGCTTGCGTATACGTTCGCCCATTCACTACTATTTCTCCTTTGATGCCATAGCGGATAATACAAGCTAATTTATCCCGTTCTTTTCCCAAATAATCTGCCCCCGCTAGTGGTGGAATATTGCCTACTAGTCCGGTGCCATCGTCCATGTGGCAACTGGAACAGAAATTTTTATACAAAATTTCGCCATGCTCATATCGCTTAGAATTGCAATTTGATAAGCCTAAAATTAAAATTAAAAGAAATAATAGCAGTATCTTCGCTTTCATCTTTATGTAACGGTTTATTAGCTTATCAGTTTATTGAAAAACTGGATAAGCTAGATTTCATTGACTTTTAGGTATTTATTAGTGTATCATCACTTTTTGAAATGCAAGAAAAAAGCTTAGGGATTGCGGAACCTCTAAGAATCGAAAGGTCTGAATAGTTAAAAATCAAGCTTACAATTTCATGTCGAAAAATATAGAAAAAAGCTCCATAGTCACCCAAAAAGAACAAGTACTTATTGATTTGCAGAAAGCAAAAAAGAAATTGCTCACGCAACTTAAGCGCAATAAAACTACGCTACAAAAGCTAAAAGAAGAAGCCATCAATATCCAGAAAAATATGGGCGGGCGCATGATGGGGATGATGATGAATATGAGTGAGTTGAAAAACGAAGTGAGCGACCTTCTGAAGCAAGTATTAGCCTCCAAAAAAATTGCAGAAGAGGAAAAAGATGGACTAGAAGATGTCATTGCCATGTTCGATGACTTTGACATGATGGAAGAAATGACAGGCATGAGCGCAGAGGAGTTTGCCAAAAAACAAGAAGAATCAGGCTTTAATACCGATGAGTTTGATCGCCAACGTGCTTTCGATATGTTCAGTCAATTTTCTGTTGAACCCGAAGAAAAAGATCAAAAAGGGATGCGAAAAGCCTATCTGAAATTAGCCGCGCGTTTTCATCCTGATAAAGCAAAATCAAAGAAAGAGAAAGAACAGTTTCATGCCTTGATGCAGCAAATTATCTCTGCTTATGAGCGCGGAGATATGGAAGAATTACTGAGCTTGGAAGCAAAATATGCAGAAGTTGCGACCCTCGCTGATATGGATATAAGCAATGAAGTAGCCATCATAGATTTTTTGGATATAGAAATTGATAAAGTAAGTCGCGAAACGGATCTCCTCGAAAAGCAGCTTTTGCGGGTAAAGCAAGAAGTGAAAAACATCCGTAAATCGGACTTGGGCGATATGATAAAAGCCCAAAAAGATGCTCGAAAATATGGCTACAATACGCTAGAAGAGGAGGCGGATATGATGCAGCAAGAATTCGATAACTTGGAAGCAACACGCGATGGACTCAAAGAATACCTTGAAACAGGCGTAATGCCCGAATCCGTGAAACAAGCCTTCATGCAGCCAAGTATGGATGAAGATTTATTTGACTTAGAGGAACTCCTTATGTTTTTTGATGAGGATGATGAGGATGATGAAGAGGACGAGGATTTGGATATTTCTCCTGAGGATATAATTGCGACAATAAATAAATTATTTGAAGCAGAAAATACGCCGCCGCCGCCAAAACGCAAGCGACGAAGACGGAAGAAGTAAGGTAAATGAAAATAACAGTGAAAATGAAAAATTTGATTTTCATTGTTATTTACTATTCTTACTTCAACCAACGAAGCACTTCAATATCAAACAACAAAACCGCATTGGCTGGCACAAGGGTGTCGCCTTTTGCAGTCGCCAAGCCTTTTTCGCCATAGGCTAAGGGCGACGGGACAAGCAAGCGAATTTTTCCTTTGGGCTTTATCAATTGTAGTCCTTCATTCCAACCATCTATCATATTGCCGACATAGAAATTCATGGGTTTCTTGCGCTTGCGCGAAGAATCAAAGACCCGTCCATCCATGAAGGTGCCTTCATAATGCACCTCGATGTAGTCGCCCCACTGTATCGGGTCGCCTTGTCCTGCTTCCAATATTTCATAATACAAGCCCGAATCGGTGCGCTGCACATTCCATAAATTATCAATCGCATGGTTGATAAGCACGTTTTGTTCCCGTTCTAGTTGGGTGCTTGGTGCAGCGATTAGGTCTATAGAAAGGCGTGTTATTAAATCATCTTCTGTGACCGTTGGTGCAGCAGGTGGTGGCGTGATAACTGTCGTTGTTTTGTCTTCTGTGACTTGTTCTGCACAGGCACTAAAGGCGAGTACTAGCAATAGTGTGATGTATCTCATGTCTTTTTTAATTTAGAACCTGTCTCCGTAACTGTCTGCTGCCGACAAAGGCAGGTTCTACTATTTCTTACAAAATCTCCTGCACCTGCTCCCAAATTTCAGCAGCAATAGTCGCTTCGCTTTGGCTACCATCTATGCGGATGATATTTTCCTCTTTTTCTACGCGCTCGATGGCACGCATATAGTTCGCACGAACGCTTTTTAGACGTTCTAAATTTTCAAATAAATCGAGAAAAGCACGTCCTTTTTTTAGGCGTTCTAAGCTTTCTTCCGCAGAAATGTCGATAAAGAAAATAATATCAGGACGAAGCAATTTAGCACATTCTGCATTGGCAGCAATCACCCAATCGAGCGGCACATGCGAACTATGGTAGGCGTAGGAAGACAAATAATACCGATCCGAAATGACATGCATTTCTTGTCCAAGTTGCCCCAACATTCCATTGATCGGATTTTCAATATGATCCAATCTATCCGCTAGAAAAAGCCCTGCTATTGCCTTTTCACTGGTCTTGATGCGTTTATTCAGTACATTCCGAATGACTGCGCCTATCGGGCCATCGGTAGGTTCTTTGGTGACGTAAATCGGCAAGCTTGCTGCTCGAAAACGCGCTTGTAGAAGTTGAATTTGGGTGGTTTTCCCAGAGCCATCTATTCCTTCAAAAACAATGAATTTTCCTTTTGACATATTTATTTATTGAATTTTTCAGAAGAGAGACTTATTTATCTCTGCTCTCTCAATGAAGTGGTCTCTGTTCTCTGCTCTCAAAACAATTACTCCTTCACTAATTTTAAGCTCGCAGTCGTTCCTTCGGCGAGGACTTGCACTAAGTACATTCCCGCAGGCAAGGCTTTAATATCAAAGTGCGCTGTCTTTAATTCCGCTGCTTGAGCGAATTGATGTGTTTGTAAGGTACGCCCATCAAGTGCTTGTAATTGTACTTGAATTTGCGTGGCTTGTGCGCCTATTTTTATGGTAAAATAATCTTTTGTAGGATTTGGAAAGAGGCTTAATCCCATTGTCTCGGCAGCTACTGCTTTCGTGCTACTAAGGACGGGTGCATTGCCAAAAATTACAAGATTTGCCGCCACTTCATAGTGCGGATTGAAACCTGCATTGCAATCTCCACAAGTAACACCTGTGATGCAACTTGGATTATTAGGATGGCAAATATCCGAATAACGCGGATCAAAAATATAGGATAATTCTAGCGCGCCTGCCCCGATATAGGGCGTGAAATTGTATTCGTATAATTCTGCTAATGCGCCTGGACACCAACCTGCACGCGGAAAGCGATAAGTGCCACTTTGCGGCTGACAACCATCGGGATTCGGATCGCATTGCACCCAAAGATGCTGCGTGAAGGTGCGTGTTCCATTAATATTGAAAAAATGCGTCGCATCATAAAATTCGGCTGCATTTTGATGATTATTGCTTCCCCAGCCATGCCCTGTAGTGGCTACTTTTAGCTTGGCCGATTGAGCATCCGCAGGCAATTCATAGAGGACTGTATCTAGCGGTTGCAGCTTCACAGGATTACCAAAATCGAAGGTGCCATCCCACAATGGCTCGATATAGGAGTAGTTGTGCATGGGCGTTCCTGCCTTGTAGTTGAGGCGCAAATGTACATCCCAACCACCTGTTCCCCAAGTGTCAATAAACATTCTCATCTCCACGTCACCTTGCAAAATAGAGGCATAATCCGTCAAATCTATCTGATGCTCACAACCGCGCCCATAGGGAGTGATATAGCGAATAATTTCAATCCAATTGCCATCCGGACCTTTCACATCTATCCATGCTTTTCTGTCCCAATCATCGCAATCGCCCGCCACATCGGGGCAAGTTGTCCAGAAATCGCCGATGATTTGTTCATAAGCACCCACAAATTGTGGAAAACTAACCGTCTTATACAACCAACGACTATTTTGCCCTCCAAAAAGAATTAAATCCTTATCAAGTGGTTGCACGCTTTTATCTACATTATTAGGCGTTTCCACATAGATAGTACGCGTTTCGCTAGTGGTCACACCATTGGAAGCATAGCTTGTGATAGTGATAAGGTGTTCGCCATAGCTACTCGGTTGCCACCATACTTGATAGCTATTTTTGATGGCTTCGCCAAGGTACGTATCTCCCTCTATTTCAAATGCTACTTTTTCGACTGCTAGGACATCCGTATGCTCAATATTAGAATTTGCCGTCAATAAATAGGGCATTAATTCAGGCATTTCCAAAGGATAATTTGTCGTCAGGCGGGTAGCTAAGGTAGGGGCGTAAAGACTTGGGTCTATTACGGTAAAGGTGTGAAAACCTTCGGTTGGGTAATACTCTTCATTGCCTTCCTGATAGGCGCGTATTGTTACTTCACCCTCCTCGCCTGTGAAGGTTATTTTTTCCTCTTCGATAGTTGCAGGGCCTGCTACTACTTCCAGCTTGGGCGTAAGACCTGAGCTTGTCAAAACTTGTGCTTCAAAAGGGGCATTCGTAGTGAGTTGTTTTTCAATTGGGTCGAATCGGAGGGTTTGGTTCAGGCGACCAATTTCAGCACAAGGGCTTTCATAAATCACTAATTCTGCAATCATCAAGCGATTCTGATTCGATGGATCAAAATTGGAGGTTGCTACGATTCGCATAAAGCGGGTCTTTATTGCTCCGAATATAATCGACTTCGCTGTAGAATCTTGATAACTCTCATAGACAAGCGTTCCTATTTTTTCAGGTGTGATAAAGTCCGCTTCCAAACTAGCATATATTTCATAGCTTGCTAGTTTTCCATTCGCATTATCCTGCCGAGGCAATACACTCATTTGCTCTACGATGTATTCTTCCCCCAAATCCAATTCTATATTATGTGGAAAAGCACCATTGCCCGCTCGCCAAAAGGTCGTGGAATCTCCATCTACTAGATTTGCTATAGGATGTTCAGGTGTTTCATTCGCTATTAGTAATAACTGATCGCCAGCGATAGGCATTGGTTCGCATTGGGCTTTCACTAATTGACAATAGCCAAATAGCAAGAAAATTAACAGATAGTTTTTTTTCATCCGAAGGCTTTGTTTAGATTGCATGAATAGGAGGGTAAAAGTAGCGTTTTTTGCTATAATTTCAGGTTCTCTGATAAATCTCATGGCTAAACTAAAGAAGAAGGAAAGGCAAAATTTATTCCTTTTTATACCAATTTCAAATATAGATTGGTATAAAAAATGCCTTCTCTGCAAAACAGAGAAGGCATTTTATCAAATTCAAAAATTAAAACTAGCGACTACTTTCAGCTAGAATCAATAAGCTCTAAATAATTATTACTTCTTAATAAAGCGAATCATTTCTGTGCCTTGAGCTCGTTTTAGAGCTACAAAATAGCTTCCTGACACAAGTTCTGAAACATTTAATTCTGCAACAGGTGTGAGATCAAAGTCTAATGTTTTTAGCACACGACCTGTAATATCAAAAATTTCAACCGTCTCAAATTCTTCTATAGTCTCTATTACTAAAGCACCTGTCGTTGGTGTTGGATATAATTTAGTATCCGTATTTTTAGTAATTGTATTTACTGTAATGATTGCTGAATAAGCATATCGTCCGTCAAAGTCTACTTGCTTTAGTCGGTAGTAGTTAAGGGCAAAAGGAGCTTCATCTTTGAAACTATATTCTTGTACCTCTACGGTTGTACCTGCACCTTGCATTTTTGTGAGTGGCTCAAATGTTTTACCATCTAAACTGCGTTCTACTACAAAGTAATCATTATTTTCTTCTGTTTCGGTTTTCCATTCTAAGGCAACCATATCGCCCTCTAGCTTGCCTTCAAAGTAGGAAAGTTCTATAGGAAGTGCTGTACAACCTCCAGGATCGGCAGCAACTACTGTATAGGTAACAATTACGGTTTCATCTCTACGATTAGCGTTTAATGTGACAGTGACATTGATAGGTCCTGCTGTAGGATTAGAGAAACAACCAGCATAATTTACTTGGAGATTGCTAGCTCCCGTAACTACCTCCATATCATTTATCATTATATTATCACCACCATCTAAACCGTCAGTAGCACCTGTACAGTCATTGGTTTCAATGGCAATGTCGAGAAATTCGCCTGCGGGCACAGAAATAACGGTAGAGGAAGCTTGTAGAGTATGATTACCACTACCTGTAGGAAGGCAAACATCACCATTAACAGGATCAATTGTAGCACCACTACAATCTGCTACACAACCACCACCAGTTTCTCCATTGGTTATTTGAGAACCTAGATAAACAATTGTTTGTCCGAATGTGGTCGTTAATAAGCAGGTGCAAAAAAATAAAAGTAAAACATTTTTCATGTGAAAGTGATTGAAAGTGAATAAAGGATTAAGTAAATGTAATTTTCAATATTGATGGGTAGTTCTAAGTGTTTAATTTAGTTGACTTTTTCTTTTGTTAGCAGTATGGTAAAAGATTCTTTGCTCAAGAATCTTTTACACAAGGGGCATTTTTTTTTTGTAAAAAATTGATATATAGATGTTATAGTAGTATTGTGGAATAAAAATCTGATTTGCTATTAAAAAAAATACAACGTCAGGTAAATGCAAAAATAAAAAAGCCCTCCTTATTTTATGCAGCAATTATGTTAATGTTTTTGTAATATCAGATTATCTATAAAGATTGGTACACATCTACTAATTTTCCAATGCGTGCTTTATTTTTGAAAAAATAGATACGCTTGTCAGGACTATCAATTGCATAAGGTGCAGCGATACGTTTATTTTCGGGGTTCCATTGTGGAGCGGATACAAATTTATATACGGTCGTATTTTTGGTATTGATATTAGTGAGTCTTAATTCTTTTTCTGCCTCAATCTCTATACTATAAAAATTACTGACATCTGAATTTTTACAATCAAAATTTACGACATTTCCTAGTATCGCATAGCAGCCAATATGACTTGAATCGTTGGTGCTGTGCTGCATGATATTAAAATCATCAAAGATAAGTGTGTCTCCATCTTTATTTTTCCAAGTGCCATAAATGTAGTATTCATGTCGCTTTGTCCATGCCGTTTGTAGAGCTTTTGGAGAGAGTTGTTTATCACTTGAACGAAGATAATACCAAGCGTTTTTTCCACTAGATAATTTGAAGGTATCCTGATTTAAAGCGAGTACTTGAAAAGTAGGATTGATTTTTCTGTCATGTTTGTGTGTGAATACTTGTAGTCCGAAACTTATTCCATCATAGCGATATTCGCCATAATCGGTTGTGCCATTAACGGCCTTATTTTGGTAAAATCCTTTATCAGAGATTGTGAATAATTCATTGGGGTTGTACCATGTACCTATTAGTTGTGAAGTATCTATTTTTGTTATTTTTTCTGGTGTGTTTTTGCAAGCATGAAAAGCTAAAATAGTAAAGCACAATAAGATAAAACTCCGCACGATTTTGTTTTTTTTGCCTAAGTCCTTAGATAAAAAAAATGCCTTTCCATCACAGATGGAAAGGCACAATTAAATATTATTTTCTCACATTATTTCTTCATGAAGCGAATCATTTCTACACCTTGTTCTACTTGAACGGCTATGAAATAAGTGCCTGCCGCTAAGTGTGTTACATTTAGTTCGATTCTTGTACCTTCTGCATTCAATTGAACGGAGCTTAGTACGCGACCTGTAACATCTACAATATCAATACTATTAATAGTATGTGTTGTTTCTACGATTAATGTCTCAGATGTAGGTACAGGGAATACTCTAGTACCTAAATCTTTAGTTGTCGTATATACTACTAATATATTGCTATACTCGCTTGTGCCATCAAGATCTACTTGCTTCAAGCGGTAGTAGTTTACATCCTTAGGCTGTCCATCTGTAAAGTCATAAGCTTGTGGCTCTGTAGTAGTTCCTGCGCCTTGTACTTTGCCAAGTTCTAGGAATTTTTCACCATCCAAACTACGTTCTACCACGAAGTGACTATTGTCCAATTCTGTAGCTGTATTCCACTTCAGCTCTACTACGTCGTTTACTAATTCGGCTGTAAAGTTTACTAACTCTACTGGTAAACAATCAGCATCATAAACAACAGGAATGGTAGTCATACAACCATTTGCATCCGTTACTACGATATTGCCGCTTGCTGCTGCTGGTGGTGAAAGAACCACTACACCATTCATCGTTGTCATTACAGTACCAGCTCCTATTCCTGTTGCATCAACTGTATAAGTCGGTGTACCACCCAATATTTCTACTGGAATTGGAACAACATCAGTTCCATTGCCCATACAATCTGCTGGTGTAAGATTAGAAGTCACCGTAGGTGCAATTTGAATATCTACTTGAGCTACTGAAGTACAACCGTTTTCCGTATATTCTACATAGTAAGTCCCTGATGTAGTAACAGTAGTACCAGGCAACTGACCTGCAGGAGCAAATGTAGTTGGATCGAGGGAGTAGTACGTGAATGTACCTGCACCACCAACTGGATCAGTAGTTGTTAAAGTAGCTAAATCGAATGGTGCTGCTTGGCAACCACTTGCAGGCATAAACTCTACGATAGAAGCCGCAGGTGCCATTAAGGTTACTTCGCCTGTTACATTTGCTGGGCAACCAGCATCATCGGTAGCACCTGTGATCGTGTAAGTACCTGGTGCTACACCTGTAATCGTATAAGGTAAAGAAACACCTGCTACAGAGCCACCTGTGTAATCAATATCGAAGGAGTTGCTTGATGTACCACCACCTGCGATATCGAAGGTAAGTGTACCATCAGTAGGAGCACAAGAAGTTAGAGCTGTTCCTGTGATTTCTATCATTTCTGTTGGGCGTATATTCACACATACTTCATCGGTGCCAATTGTTCCTTCGCACATTTCTCCACCTGTATCGGTGATAGAAGTTAAGGTTACTTTTACTTCTCCATCAGTAGGTGCTGGTATATTAATAGTGCCACCCGCAGCAATCATTACTGCTGGCTGATCGACACCGTCAATTGCATATACTACACTATACATTGGACCTGCACCTCCTGTGATAGCTACAGGAATATCTACACCGCCAGGGCTGTCTGCTTCACATACGTCAAAAGCTGTTGGCATAAGCATTGCTTCTGGGCAAGCCATATTTAACATGAAGCCTTCAAAACGATCGGGATCATCAGCGAAACAATCTGCTAAATCAGCAGGATCATCAAATTCTGTGAATGGATTGATGATTGCTTCTACAAAGAAGTCGCCATTTGCAGAAAGATTGCAGAACGATTCATCAAATACTTGGCAGAATTGTGCTACAGTAGTACCTGATACGGCATCTGTATTCATGATTGTACAAGCAGGTGGTGTTTGTACGTTATTGTCTCCTGTCCAATTTGCAGCATCGAAAAGAGCCGCTTGTAGTGCTGCTTGGTCCCCTACTAAGCTACCTCCTGCGCAGTTGAAATAAGAGTTGTCAAACTCATCTCCTGGATTAGGACCTGAACCTAATGCAACAGCACTTGTACCATCCGTTAAACCTGGAGGAATAGCAGAAGTAGTTGAAGATGTAGCTCCACCTGCATCCCATACAGAAGAGCTAAAGGTTGCCCCTGCTAAGAAGGTAATACCTCCAAAGTTTGCATTAGGATCGGTAGGATCAAATCCTGCACCACCACATAAAGCAATCATTTGATCTCCAGAAGCTGTCAGGTTGAATGAACCTGTTACAGTAAAAGTACCTGTGGATGCTGTAGAGTTTGCTGCTGTCCAATTTGCTGCTGGACTAGGCCCCGTCATGGTAACAATTGTTCCTGCTGGCACGCCTCCTGCTGGAGCTGTCCAACATAAAAAGCCTTCCCCTGTTCTGAAGTCAGGAGTGTTTGTGATACCATTATCTGTAAAGCAAATTTCTGTACCTGCTGCAATATCTACTAATGGTACAAACCCAAATGCATCAGGCGTATCACCTTGAACGAAAGTGTAAGCAAGGTCACCTGCGCCTAATGTGGTACAATCTTCAGGAGTAGATGTAAGTACAGTAATTTCTGCACTCCCCAAAAGCGTACCTTCACCTGCATAAGGATCGAAATCAACAGTAGCATTATAGTAGAAATCAATCGTACCACCTTCTGGTAAATTATCGAAGCCAGTAATATCAAAGCATACTTCATCGCCAGGACAAATGACACCATCTGCATCATCGATCATACTGGCTGTAATTTCAGGACATGGTGGAGCTGCTTTACAATCTGCGCTAATCATTACTGTCACAGGAGGAGTACAACCTGCAGGGTCAGATACCACTACTGTGATAGGATCAACAGCTTCTGTTACTATATTGAATAAGCCTGAGCCATTCACTTCTTGTGATACTCCTGCATATTGTAAGTCATATTCTAGTGGCGAACCACCACCAGTAGCAATCAAAGAACTAACATCTACAAAACCTGGCTCAAAGTCACCAGGGCAAGCAATGCTCGTAGAAGAAAGCGTAAATGGTTCTGCTACCGTAATAACAAAATCAAATGTTTCGTAGCATTCATTTGGTGTACCTTGTGTGGCAGGGTTGCCGCTTGTACCATTGGTGTTTGACCAATCATCCCATACAAGTGTTACGCTATTAGCCCCTAAATTCCAAGCACTGATAGTGACACACATTGTAGTGGTTTCGCCTGCTACTACATAAGAATCATAGTTTTGAACGGCACCATTGAGGTATACTAATGAACCTGTTTCGCCATTCGCCGCACCAGAACTTGCTCCTATACCTGAATCAATAGAACCATCAGAAACTTGCTGATAGTTATAGATTTCTGTACAAAGTATTACAGGGTCAGTTGGAGCACAAAGAGTAGTTACATCTGCATAGAATACAAATGTAGGGTCATCGTTTGCTGAACCTGGTGTTGGGTGATCCGTATATGCCCATTCTGCTGAAGGGTCGCCACAAGCAGTTGGTGTAAATCCTGTTGGTGTAAATCCTTCATTAGTTGTACCACCAGTAGCACCACCACCATTATCTGTAGGATAACCATCTACCATAGTCGAGCTAGTTATCATACCATCCATGTGCGATGGAGAGCCACCAATACCACCTGCTGAAGTACCAGCATCCAAACGGATGAAAGAAGAATTACAACCTACGTGGTCACCAGTTGTCCACTCATACCATAGCGGATCAGGGTAGCCAGGAACTGTGAATGTACCTGGTTCTGCCGCTGTATTACAAACACACTCTGTACCATCACCTGTCGGTAGAATTGGAACAGCGGTTGCGTTACCACCATCACCACGACCACCAGCTACTGTACCGGCTACATCGTTTGCAATGCCATTACCATCATTGTCACCAAGTGTGTAAGGATTGCCGTTTGATACAGAAACGTGGTCAGCAAGACCCGTTCCACCACCATCCCAAATGATGCCATCCCAAGGCGTACCATCAGGTAAGAATAAGAAAACTTGCTCGCCATCACCGTTGTTTCCTTGCGAACCAGTATTATCTAGTGTAAAACCAGTTGCTGCAGGATCGTAGTAAGGTGCATTTGCTGGATCGCAGGTATCGAAGTCGATTTCTCCAAGTAGACCAATATTCCAGTCCCCTTCATTGCCACCACCTTCACCAGCAGTAGACATACCACCGATAAGACCTGACATGCCTGGATTACCTACTCCACAGTTTTCTGTCATGGAAGAACTACAACCAATCAAAAACACTCCATCAGCACCAAGTGTAGTACCAGCAGGAATTAATACAGCCCATTCTGTATCAGTAATTACCATACAGCCTATATCAGTACCTGGAGGTCCAATTATTTCAACAATCGCATCTTCACAGCCATCCGACTGAGAAGAATCTCCTGACACTTCACCAATAACAACATTGGCATAAGTGCTTGCACAGCCATCGGCAATGGGCATGCATTGTGCATTTAAGAGATTTGGCACAGCCAAAGCTCCAATACAAAGTGAGAAAAATAGTAAAATCTTTTTCATAAAATTATAAGATTGAGAAAATTATAACATCTTCAATAATGATGAAAGAAAGAGTTAATTTATTTCTTCTTTTATCATTAAAAAAATAAAGATTAATATTGTAGGTGTACAGCAAGACTGCCTTGATAATATCAAAGTTAAAGGAAATTGTAATCGGTAAGGAAATGAATATTTTGGGAAATGAAATTTGAATAGGACGTTTAGCCTCTAATAAAAAGCCTTAGGCTTAAATTTATCTATAGTACTC
>CALGLY010000205.1 GCA_937959095.1 uncultured Saprospiraceae bacterium | reverse complement strand
TGATACCTGGCGTATCGGAAAACACAATTTGATAGTCTTCATCGCTCATGATGCCCATAATACGGTGGCGCGTAGTCTGTGGCTTATTCGTGATGATGGACATCCGTTCTCCCATCAGCGCATTCATCAGCGTTGATTTTCCGACATTGGGTTTTCCTATAATATTTACAAATCCTGAGTGGTGCATTATTTTTTTTGAATCATACCCGCCTGCTCCGCGATTGGGCAGGTAAGGCATATAAGTTAAAATGAGAAATCTACTTACATACTTTTATACGGGATTTTTATCTTTTACAAATCCATATCGTCATAGACGATAAATTTCTACTACTTATTCCTTGATTATTTTCTGTGTTTCTGATAGGAAATCTTCTGTACGAAGTTGTATGAAATAGGTGCCTTTTGCTAAATCTTTATCTACGTAAAGTCCTGTATTAGGCATTGCTTGCTGAAACACTTTTTGCCCTAGAATATTATAAATCACTACTTGACCTTTATTAATAGTGGGGCTTAATTGCACTTCTAAAGCGTCTGTAAATGGATTTGGATGCACTGAAAAAAGCTGTTTGGTAGTTGCAAAATTTTCATTTGTACTCGTAATAGGTACTAATATTACATCCAAAGGAGTGAGCATACCCTGCTGTAAATCGACTTCTACTATTTTGCTATGAAAGCCTTCTTTTTCAAATAATACCTCATAGATTCCTGGTGCTGCGATTCCCGTTTTGTAGCTACCTTCTAAGTCACTGAAGGTTGAAACGGCAAGATTTGCGTCTATTTTTATACGCACATCATATAAGTCGGCATTGGTTTCGCTATTTCGGATTGTTCCTTCTAGGTGGCATGCACGCACATAATTTGGCTCAATTACAAAAAGTCCATTATCTCTGTCTGTTGCCAATATTAAACCTGATGGTAGGAATGGATATACGCCCCAACAGCCATTAAAACCATATTCAGTTACCAAAAAGGTATCATAATTTCCTACTTCTATCAAATTAGTTGGCCGCGAAGCATCTACAATTATTACGCCATCTGTATAGAAGGAAATAACCAAAAAATCATTTTTTACAAATACATTATGTGGAACCGTGCCTCCTCCTAATCCTTGGCTTTTGAGCGGCGTGACTTCATCAAGTAATTGAATATTGTTCGGTTCTGAAATATCATAGGCTGCTATCGTTGCATTGGCGCGTTCATCGGAGGTGAAAAGTGTCTTGCTATCATCGGAAAGCCAAGTATTATGTGTGAACTCAAAAGGTGTGGATTGAGTGGCTAGCAACAAAGGGTTTTCTTTGTCAATTATATCTATAATATGAAATTCCCCATCATTTATATTAGCATTGTAGGCGAAATTATTACGCACATAAGTATCATGCGTATAGCCTCTCGAAAAAGTGCCTATAAAGCGAGGTTGTTCAGGATTGCTAGCTAGATCTAGCATAAGAACACTAGCAACATTGCTTCCTGTAATATAGGCGATTCCGAATTCATCAATAAAAATATTATGTGCTTTCTGAAATTCGGTTTCAAGTAATACGAATGTCCAATTGGTAGAAGAAACACTATTAGGCAGATTTGATAGATCTATAATTTGCAAACCACCACCACCTTCATTTACTACATAGGCGTAATGCTGCCACGTCTTTATATCGCGCCAATTAGAGCTTTCTCCTTCCACAAATGCTACTTCTGTGAGTGCAGTAGGATTTGCTAAGCTGACGATAGAAACGCCCGTTCTTGCTCCAACTAGCGCATATTCTACACGATCAGGTGTAGCATATCCCCATACATCATTCAGTCGAATTGAGTAGGAAAAATTGTCTACTAAAGTGGTATTCAATTGTGCCGATAATCCAGTATGGATTAGTAGAAAAAGTAAAAGAAGTTGCTTTCTTTTCATATTATTAAGGATTACTTACTACGCTATATTCCACTTGTTCGAGTAGTTTGTCTAAATCCACATTTTCTTGTATAAGCTGTATTGCTTTCTGAACTTTCCAAGGGGTAGCTCTATTGATTTTTACCTCAATACTACCATATTTTAAGACCACTCCAAATGTATCTAAAGAAGTACGAATAAGCGGTATTTTGTGTCGTTTGATGTAGTCTAACGATTTGACTTCCATTTCGCCTTGTCCTGTAGCGATGATTCCCGAAATAGGCGAATAATCACGCCCCATGAGCTTATCAATCTCTTCTATTTTCAGAATTGCTTTATCCACTAGGCGTGCACTCACTACAAGGAGCAAATCATTTGATGTCTTCAAGCGATCGGTATCTAATAACGAACCCGCGATGATGTCCGCTACTTTTTTGACTGCCAATTGGTCGCCATTATAGATTACAATGCCGCTTACTGCCTCACAAACGGTTTTCATGAGCGGGTAGGCGAGGCTTTTATCATAAGGCAACACACCAAGCAATGGAATGCCCATTTCTTTTAGTTTTTTGCCTACATAGTATTCTACTTTTTCAATTTTGGCGGGCAATACTTTATTCACAATCACACCTAGCAGTGGTACATTGAGTTGCTGAAAACGCGCAATGCACATACTTAACATATCAATGGTACTACCAATGCCACCTTCTACAATCATCACTACGCCTGCATTTACCATTTTGGCAACATCCGCATTTGATAAATTTACGACACTCCCTACACCTGGATGCCCTGTACCTTCATAAATAACCAATTCGCTGCGCTTTTCGATAGCATCAGCTGCCCAGCGGAGGCGATCAGGATAGTCATATTTTTCAGGATTTTCGATGAAGGCAGAAGTCGCGCCTTTTCCTAAAATGACAGGACTATGTACTTCGGCTTCCAAATTAAAATCCATGACATCGGAGAATAAGAGCGCGTCTTTATCTACTCGAATATCTTTGAAATCAACGGTTTGTTGCCCTACGGGTTTGCAATACCCTACTTGTATGCCTCGATTTTTGCAAGCTGCCACCAACCCTAAAGTAGAAGTGGTCTTTCCAACATGCTGGCTAGTAGCGGCTACGTATATGCTTTTAACTTTCACGTCTGTTCTATTTTTTTTTCGGTGACTTAGACTTTTAGAAACAACATTAAAAATCTAAATATCCTTTACAAAGTAAAGACAAAAAATCGAATCGACGCAGAAACGAATCATCAAATCCCTGCAACATTTATATTGCCCTTTCATATTTATCTCCTTCTATACCGTCAGAAAGTCTACCGTTTCATCAATGAAATGCTATATTTCTGCATCCTTCCTACTTTAAATGCGTTAAAACTCATATCTTACGCACTAAATTTCTTTTAAAATGTTGTAGTCTGATAGAATTTGAGACTATAAGCTGCAACCCAATGAAGCTTACAGGATATGGAGGTAAATATTGCCCAAGTAATAGCTGACTTATTGTATGAATACGATGCCGTCACCATTCCAAAATTTGGTGGTTTGACGAGTGCGTATCGTTCTGCTGCTATTGACCAAGTGGCGGGCAAGTTGCAGCCACCT
>CALGLY010000204.1 GCA_937959095.1 uncultured Saprospiraceae bacterium | reverse complement strand
TTATCGGCACAGCAATCTCCTGTTCCGCAGGTCAAAGCAGCTTTAGAGGAATGCTATGAAGTAGTACCTCAAGAAAAAATCTATTTGCATACCGACCGAAGTTTTTACAGCCCTAGTGAAACGATATGGTTCAAAGCCTATGCGACAAATGCAGCCAACAAAAGAAACTCCAAGAACTCGCCCGCAGGTAGAATAGAATTATTGAACCCGAAAGGCGATGTGTTAAATCAAATGAATATTCTATTCGCCACCAATCAAAGTAGTGGTGCTTTCTCCTTGCCCAAAAACAGTGTGGGAGGTATCTATAAACTTCGTGCCTATACGAATTGGATGCGAAACTTTGGAGAAGATGCCTTCTTTGAGAAAGAAATCACGGTGCAGCGCGTCAATATTCCTAAAATACTGCTAAAACTCGAAATAGAAAAAGAAAGCTATGGCGCAGGCGATGAAGTAGTCGCAGAACTACAAATGCGCTCTATTGAAGATAAACCCTTGAGTAATCATCCTTTTGAGTACCAAGTACAACTTGCAGGGAAAAACGTACATAAAGCCAGCGCGACAAGTGATAGTGAAGGCAAAGCCAACATAAGCTACACCCTACCCAATACGCTAACAAGTGCTAGTGGTTTATTGAATATAGCGGTGCTACATGAAGGCAGAACAGAAAGTATTGCACGACCAATTCCTATTCAATTTGATAATATCAAGCTCGATTTTTTGCCAGAAGGAGGTGATTTAGTCCAAAATCTAGCGAGCAAAGTAGCCTTCAAAGCAGTAAATGAATTCGGGAAACCTGCGGATATAGAAGGTGCTATTTTCAATGAACAAGATGAAAAAATCACGAGCTTCAGTAGCTTCCATGATGGCATGGGCGCGTTTGAATTCACACCTGAATTAGGAAATTATTATGCCCAAATCACCCGCCCCGCAGGAATCTCTACACGATATGAACTACCCAAAAGCTACGCAGAAGGTATAACAGGACGCTTGGTAGCACAAAAGGAGGAGAAAGTAGTATTTGATATTCGGAGCAGTACCCCACAGACTTTGTATGCCATACTGCAAATGCAAGAACGCGTGCTACATACCCAAGCTTTCCAAGCAAATGCACAAGAAACACCTCTTGAAATTTCGACTAAGGATTTCCCAATGGGCATTGCACGCCTCACTATTTTTGATGAAGCAGGATTGCCACAATGGGAACGACTAGTCTTCCTAAATCGGCATCGACAACTCAAGGTGAGATTGTCGACAAGTAAGGACTCTTACTTACCTAATAGTAAAGTAATTTTGGCTTTGAACGTAACCGATAGCGCAGGTAAAGGCGTGCAAGGCGACTTTTCTTTAGCCGTAATAGATGACAAATTGCACACCTATGCCGATGATAAGCAAGATGATATTTTGTCTTATTTCCTCCTAAGTTCGGAGCTAAAAGGTAAAGTACATGAGCCTAACTTCTACTTTAATCCTGAAGAAGAAAAAGCCCCCGAAGCCCTCGATTATGTGCTACTCACGCATGGCTGGCGTAGCTTTGGCTGGAAAGAGTTACTTGCGGCTGATGAAGCACATTGGAAGGCGAAAATAAAATATCCTAAATCTATAATCTCGGTGAAAGGAGGTGTATATCCTTATGCACGTAAGGGAATTGAGGTAAAAATTAAGGAAACAGGAGAAACAGTATATACGGATAGTAAAGGTATTTTTGAATTTAAGCAACTTGATATTGCTAAGTTTCCAATTACCCTCGTAAGCAAATACAAGCGAAGAAGTGCTGAACAAAAAGTGTACCATCCTCAACACCTTTATCTAACGGATGATGGATTAGCTACCCAAAATACTCCTGCTACACAGGGCATCCGAGTAGAAGAAGGTATTTATAAAACAGAAAAAGCAAAAGTAGATGCAAAGCGCGTAGAAGAAGAGTCGCTTACAAATAAGCAAATTAAGGACTTAGCAACTTCTTCTGCGGGGCTTTCTTCAGCAGATGAAGGAGGAGAGGTTTCTGTGAGAGGTTCGCGAACGGATGGTACAGATTATTATATTGATGGTATTCTAGCAGATGAAGGTCTCTCTTTAGAAGAAGTGGTAGTAACAAGTCTAGGTATCGAACGAGACAGAAAAGCCCTCGGTTATGCTGTTACGACACTAGCTAGTAGGTCAGTTAGCCAATCTTTCTATGATCGAGGACTAGGGCAAGACTATGATTTCCAAGTAGGTGGTGCGCCTGAATTAGCTAGAATATATATTTCAATTCAACCGAATTATAATAACCAACTCCTCTATCCTCGCCACTTCTATAATGCGCGCGCACATAGTCCAAATAAGCCTGAACAACCTGAAACAATCTACTGGAATCCTAGCATCCAAACTAATGAGCGTGGTTTTGCTACTATGCAATTCGTCACCTCTTCGGAGATCAGTACCTTCCGAGCTATCGTAGAAGGAATTGCTGTGAATGGCATGCCTGCAAGGGCAGAAACGACCTTTAGTACGCAAATTCCATTCAGTATGGATGCTAAAATCCCTGTATTACTGACGCAGGGCGATGAATTAGAACTGCCTATCACATTGAAGAATACGACTACCAATAGCATCGCGGGCAAGCTTTATTATACAGTAGCAGATGGCTTGGATTTAGAAAAACAGGAGGGTTTACTGAATGTAGTTACAGAAAGTGTAGAAAATCTCAACTTACAGCTAAAAGTGAATGCACCACCGGGAGAATACCCTTTGAGCATTCAGTTTGTACCAGAACAAGGAAAAAAACATGAAACAAAAATACAAGCCACACTCAAAGTCGTAGCCTCCACCTTTCCACGTGCTGCCTACTTATCTAGCAAGGACTTGAATACGAATTATCAATTTGAAATTGATAATTTGGTAGAAGGCTCGGTAGATGCAAAATTTCGGGCTATCCCAAACGGTATAGATGAAATCACGGCAGGCATAGAAGGGATTTTGAGAGAACCTAACGGCTGTTTTGAACAGGTTTCATCGAGCAATTATCCTAATATTCTTGCTTTGCAACTCTTACAGCAAAAGCAAGAACTAAAACCCGAAATTCAGAAAAAAGCCAAAACCTATTTATCCAAAGGCTATAAAAAACTAGAAGGCTATGAGGTAGCTGGTGGTGGCTTTTCTTTATGGGGCAAAGCTCCTGCGAGTATAGGACTTACCGCTTTCGGTTTGGTACAATTCAAGGAGTTACAAAAGGTGCATCCGATTGTAAATCAAGGCATGATAAAACGCGCTATCAAGTGGCTACTCGGAAAAAGGAATAAGGACGGCTTATTCGGACAAGGGAGCGCAGGTGCGTATCAAAAATATGGCAAAACCTCCGATGCTTATGTGGTGTATGCCCTCAGCACGATGCAAGTAGATGATATGGAAGCTGCACTAGCCCATGAAACAGCTTTAGCAAAACAAGACAAAGATATTTATCGACTTTCATTGCTTGCCTTAGCCAATGCAAATTATGGAAAGAAAGTAGAAACCGATAGGCTTATTGAATTATTAGCTACCAATGTCCGAAAGCAGTCTTTTGATAAATTAGAAGCGGATGCTACGCTCACCCGTTCCTATGGTCACTCTAAGCAAGTGGAACTCGCGGCTTGGGCAACGTTGGCACTTTGCGAAAATAAACATTCTAATATTCAACTTATCCATGAATTAGTAGAATATATACAAAGTAAAAAGCGAGGTGCGGGCTATTTTGGCTCTACTCAAGCTACTGCGCTCGCAATGCAAGCTTTGAGCAAATATCTAATTCACTTTGCAAGGCCGACCGAAGCAGGCGATTTGGAACTTTTCATCAATGAGAAACTCGTTGCCTCTGCTTCTTATGATGAAGAAACGGAAGACTTGCTTGCGTTTAATGATTTAGGCGAACATTTCGTAAATGGACGTAATGAGGTACAAGTACGCTTTGCCAATACTTCAACAGCAATTCCCTATACCTTCACGACCAATTGGCAAGCGCAGCTCCCTGAACAGCAAACATCGAGTATTCGTGTGACGACAGAGCTGCCAAGCGAAGTTTCCCTCGGCGAATCGGTGCGTCTCACTGCACATATTCATAATACTTCCGATGAAGTTGCTCCTACTCCTATGGCTATTATCGGCATTCCTTCGGGCTTGAGTATCGAAGTGCGGCAAGTAAAAGAATTAGTAGAAAAAGGAATATTTGATTATTTTGAAATTCAAGATAATTATCTCGTTGCCTACTATACCGAACTCGCTGCAAATGCTACGAGCGTAATAGAATTGGATTTGAAGACGCAATTCAAAGGAAGTTTCCAAGCACCGCCCAATAGCGCGTTTTTGTATTATCAGAGCGAAATCAAGGATTGGGAAAGAGGGAAACGTATCACAATTAACTAATCAATTCCAAACTTTTAGTTATGACATATCTGGCAGATATGTCATAACTAGCAACACCTAAAACATGAAAAAATTAAGCGTCCTACTCTTCATATTGCTTGCAGTATGGGGAAATACACAAAGTTTGCTACAACCGAATTATCATATCTATCTGGGCAATAGTATCAATAATTCAGGCATTAGTCTGCTCGGAGAACGTCCCTATTTTGGCATCGGCAAAAAGCAAGTACTCGCCCAACTTCCCTATATTTTCTCACAAGGCGGAAAAATAGATTTCACGCCTTTTCTGGGGAGTTCTGTATTTGGAATCATTCGTCCTTATGCCCAACTACCTGGTCGTTTGAGTTCTAGTCAAGTTGGCTTATATGCAAGTAGTTTCCGCGAATGGGAGGCTAGTGCTAATATTGGATTTAGTGCAGGACAAACCCAACATACCATTGTTGCAAGCTACGCTCAAAATCAGCACAAAATGGATAGCGATGCAGACACTTGGCTAGATTTACCCTTGCAAAAACGTACTTTTCTGCTCGGAAAATCCAGCATAGAACTATATGAGGGAGAGTTAGTTGTAGGTGGTTTCTACATGCACAATAAGGTACAAGATGGCGAGTTTGCATACGATGAAAATACGCCTAATGGTACTTATGGATTTGGGAATACAATGGAACATGCAGGCGCATCTATACAGTTTAGCCATGATTTAAAATATAATCATAAAAAAAGAACCGACTCGGA
>CALGLY010000203.1 GCA_937959095.1 uncultured Saprospiraceae bacterium | reverse complement strand
CAGCAGGCGATTATACAGTGATGGTGACAGATGGAAATGACTGTACGACTACTTCGACAATCACTTTAACAGGCCCATCAGATTGCGAAGAAGAAGACGTATGCGAAGGCTTTGATATAGATTTGAGAAACCCAGTGAATCCAAGTTGCGATAATAACGATGGTAAATTTGACATTGTAATAGCAGGAGGCATGGGTGACTTTACGATTATGTGGAGTGGCGCAGCTACAGGCACACAAATGCAAGGTGGACGTTGGTTCTCTGCAAAGAATCTACCAGCAGGCGATTATACAGTGATGGTGACAGATGGAAATGACTGTACGACTACTTCGACAATCACTTTAACAGGCCCATCAGATTGCGAAGAAGAAGACGTATGCGAAGGTTTTTCTATTGATTTAAGAAATGCCTTGAATCCAAGTTGTGATAATAATGATGGGAAATTCGATGTCTTTATAGAAGCTGGCACAGGCGATTTCATGATATCGTGGGGTGGCCCAGATTCAGGTACACAAATGCAAGGTGGTCGATTCTATTCAGTAAAAGACCTTCCAGCAGGCGATTATGATATAATGGTAACCGACGGAAACGGTTGCACCGCAAATGCAGGGATTAGCTTGCAAGCCCCAAGCGATTGCGAGGAAGAAGACGTATGCGAAGGCTTTAGCCTTGATTTGAGAAATTCTGTAAATCCAAGTTGTGATAATAACGATGGGAAATTCGATGTCTTTATAGAAGCTGGCACAGGCGATTTCATGATATCATGGGGTGGCCCAGATTCAGGTACACAAATGCAAGGTGGTCGATTCTATTCAGTAAAAGACCTTCCAGCAGGCGATTATGATATAATGGTAACCGACGGAAACGGTTGTACCGCGAATGCAGGGATTAGCTTGCAAGCAGCTACAGGTTGTGATGATAGCAGCGATTGTACAATAGAAAGTCTCACTTGTAATGAGCCATTGGATGGAACAACCATAGGTGCAAGCAATGATTTCACAAGCGGCGATTATGATTGCTACAACCAAGCTTACGATTTTGAAGGTGGCGATATGGTATACAGTATTGAAGTGCCAGCAAATACGATGGGGCTTACCATCGAATTGACGCGCATGAGCAAAGACCTCGATATTTTTGTATTGGATGGTTGTACACCAGAGGCAGCTTGCATTGCTGAAAGCCGACACAATTCTGCTTTCTTAGATGAGCGTATCCGCATGGATAATCCAGCAGCAGGCACCTACTATATCGTAGTAGATGGCGCAACCGCTATAGAGAGTAGTAATTTCCGTCTGACAGCGAAATGCCAAGCGGCAAATCTAGTAGATGGGAATATTCGTTTCAGTAATATCAATAGTCTAGAAGCATTCCCGAACCCTACTAGCGCGAAGCTCGTAGCAGCGGCAAGCTTCTCGGAATTGACTACCGCACGACTAGAACTCGTAAATGCAATGGGACAAACCGTAGCAACTTACGAAGTAGACAATATTGAATTCGTTCAGCACCAATTCGATTTATCGGAGCAAGCAGCAGGTATATACTTCTTGAAGTTACAAACCGCTACTAGCACGAAAATACAACAAGTGGTATTGCTGCGATAGAATAATAGCAACTGCAATTTGTTTATAGATAGAAGGAGACATAGTCAAATTGGCTGTGTCTCTTTTTAGTTGATGAATACGCAAAAAGAGATAAAGATGGAATACGATAACTACTATCAAGCAGAAAATTTATTTGGCAATCCTTATCCTGAATTGATCGATTTTTATACTGCAATAAAAGAGAAAGGAAAGCTATTAGATTTAGGATGTGGGCAAGGAAGGGATGCCATTGCATTGGCAAGACTAGGCTTTACCGTTACAGGCATTGATACCTCTAAAGTCGGAATAGAACAGCTAAATGCAATTGCAGAAAAAGAAAATTTAGCCCTAAAAGGAATCGTAGAAAATATCTACAGCTACTCGAATTTCAGAGCCTTCGACTTTATTCTTTTAGACAGTATGTTCCACTTTGGCAAAAAGGAGAAAGAAAAAGAAATCCGTTTCCTAAATAAACTCATAGAGCTATCCAACCCCAATACATTAATCACAATCTGCATCCAGAAGACAGGAAAAAAACTGGAAATACTAGACTCCCTACTTTCAAATAAGCAGGACTTGGAGATAATTGATCGGACAGAACTGATTTATAAGTATGAAGATAAAGAAACAAACCATAGTTCAGAAACCAAATATGAAATGGTAACCGCAAAGAAAAAGAAGCTGTCATAAATAAGATGGAAATTTAGTTTACAACGTACTAAGGTGAAAGGCTTGATAGGATAAATAGTCGCTTGTTGCTCCTTTGTGACAGGCTATTGCTTGAATTTCTTCCTAACAATGCTTACCTTTCCACTTTCGATGAACCATATAGTATACTACTTGAAAGACGGAGGGCTTTTCTACGCTCGTTTTGGGGTCTCTTTATTCGTCTCTTTTCTTTCTTGTGATTTTGGTTATTTTTTCCTTGTATGAAGGGGAGATATGAGTAACGGTTACTCATATCTACGAGTTGCAGGCAATTTAAAAATCAAAACCGAAAAAGAATACATGACTTTTAGAAAA
>CALGLY010000202.1 GCA_937959095.1 uncultured Saprospiraceae bacterium | reverse complement strand
TCTTCATGGCTATACAATTGCCCTGCTGTAATCGTAATTTTGTTGAGTAGTATTTCGGGGCTTAAGTCATTCACCTTTTCATCTAATAAAAAATGAATCCCTTCAATCAGCGAATCTTTTAGATTGAGCAATTCGAGGGGATTAAAATTGGGCTGCATAAATACCTTTCCAATTTTATACTGCTGATGCGTGCCACCTGTAGAGGGAGGAAAAATCTCTAAGCGTAGTTTTACTTTATAATCAGAAGAATCGCCCCGCAATTGGGATACGTAATTGCGTCGAAAAAAGTTGAATCCATTATTCCGCAAATAAGCCGTTATTCGAGTGACTTCGGCATTATATAATTCTAATGAAACGGGCTGCCCTTCTTTCAAGAGGGTTTCAGCAGCAAGCGGTTTTATAAATTGCTGTATCACACTATCCCTACTGATAAAGAGTGTCGTATCCACTCGATAGAGGCGCTTGGGCAGTATTTCATAATTCACATAGGCTTTCTTCTTATTGCGTGATGTATCCACTTTAGCATTCACCTTAGCTTCATAGTAGCCTTTGTCTTGCAAGTAATATTGCATCTCCTGTGCACTTTTTACCATCAAGCTACTATCGAAAAGAATAGGGACTTCCCCTAAACTCCGATATACTTTCTTGAAAAGGCGTGTACTATCCTTTCCTGTATGATAAAGGCGTTGGCGAGGAATGCCGAGAAATTTATTATTGGGTTTTTGTTTACAAATTGTACTCAATTCGTATTCGAGATAGCTCTTATTTGGAATTTTTTCTTCACTTTTGAAGCTGAAATCATTACTCTTCAACAAAGGTTTGCCTGCTTGAATATGTCTTGTGCCACTACAACTACAGCAAAGCCATAGGAAAAGCAGGAAAAATAATATGTTGTTAAGTAAATTCAAATTTGTTGAATTATAATAGACTTTATTCACAAAAGTTATTAGTGAATAAAGTCTAATTCAATTGGCAATAATCAAAATATGGCTATTTCTAAAAATAAGTTGAAATATATTCGTAGCCTTCGGCAAAAAAAGTTTAGGCAAAAGTATAACAAATTTATTGCCGAAGGGGATAAACTTAGCCTCGAAATTCTGCAATCAGAACGAATAAATATTGAGTTGCTTGTAGGGGTGGAAGAATGGGTGGAACAATACCGCCCACTTTTACGAAAATGTGAAGAAACTATCGTGGTTTCGGAACGAGAACTCAAGCAAATGTCTGCCCTACAAACACCGAATCAAGTACTAGTAGTCGCGGATATTCCTACGAATACAATTGATGAAGCCATTGTGCAGTCCGATTGGTCACTTTATTTGGAAACCATTCAAGATCCTGGTAATATTGGTACGATTCTTCGCATTGCCGATTGGTTTGGAATTCAACACGTTTTTTGTTCACCCGACACGGCTGATATTTTTAATTCTAAAGTCATTCAATCTACCATGGGCGCATTTCTGCGAACTAGGATAGTTCGTATTACTTTTGAAGATCTTCAACATCGTTTTCCTGATGTGCCTAGCTATGGCGCGGTTTTGCGTGGCAAATCTATTTATAAACAAAAACTACCCTCCAATGGTATCCTTGTGATGGGCAATGAAAGTAAGGGCATTCCCGCAGCGATGCAGGCACAACTTAGCGGATTGATTACAATTCCTCCGCATCGTGCTAGTGGCATGGAGTCGCTGAATGTGGGCGTAGCTACAGGTATTATTTGTGCTGCTTTAAGAAATCAAGTAGGAAAATAAACAGCAATTCTCACTATGACCATCAATTGCCCCGTCCTTTAGGTCGGGGAATTTTGAAAAAGAAGAAAAATGGGCTTTAGCCCCAGACCGATACGCGGTTTTAGGCTAATGTCAAGCTGGTTTTATGCTTTTATCCCCGACCTAAAGGACGGGACAACAGATAATTAGCTCAGTTTTTAAACTCAATTTCGCATAGTGAGAATTGCTGGTAAAATATGTTGTTTGTTAAGTTTTGCTACACGTAAATTAACTATACTTCTTGTATAAATAAAGATGTACACAACACCCCATCACCCCAAAATATAATCAATATCATCCTCGCTCAAGGCCTTCACCGAGCTATTATCCGTACCGATGACATTATCAAACAATTCCTTTTTGACTTGTTGCAGTTTTAGAATTTTTTCCTCAATTGTGTCCTGCGTAATGAGCTTGTAGGCCAATACTTTATTCTCTTGTCCCATGCGGTGGGCGCGGTCAATCGCTTGATTTTCAGCCGCCACATTCCACCACGGATCAAAGATAAAAATCGTATCTGCTGCTGTTAGATTTAGTCCTGTACCGCCTGTTTTTAGCGTCATCACGAAGGCTTTGCAGTTTGGGTCGTTCTGGAATTTATCCACTAGTTGCTGCCGATTTCGGGTCGCACCCGTCATACTCACAAAGTCGATGCCTTCCTTATCCAAGCTCTGCCCGATGAGTTCTACGGCATTCAAATAATTCGCAAAAATGAGGGCTTTATGTCCATTAGCAATGGAATCCATGAGTTGTTCTTGCAGCAATTCGCGCTTCGGTGATTCTATTTTTCCTTCCGACATATTCTCTGGAATGGATGCAATTTGACGCAATTCATTCAAGGCCTGAAAAATGAAAAACTGCGATTGCTTCAAGCCTTTTTTCGCAATTCGGACAAAGAATGTAATCTTCTTTTGCTGTATCCTGAACGACTGAAATATTTACAACCTTACCTTTTTTTACAGTAGATAACAATCCTCTTCTTTTTTCTTTAGGACCTAACATCGTCGAACCTAAAAATTTGGGAATTATATGTGAATTGT
>CALGLY010000201.1 GCA_937959095.1 uncultured Saprospiraceae bacterium | reverse complement strand
CTTCATCAAAGGTTGGGATGTTCCGATTGATAGTCGGCATATTCAACTCTATGAAGAGTTTTTAGATAGAACGCATAAGCCGAAATAAGCAAGGTTCAAAAATACTTTATAAACGCCGAGTAAGTCATTTGCTCGGCGTTTTTTTGTTGACTTTTATGTAGTTTCTGTAAGGCAAAATAAAAAAATATGTCCGAGTACTTAACTAGCCTAAAACGATCAATTTATTAATTTAGGTTGCCTACCCAAAAAATCCTAACCTGCTCTAAAGTTTTGACTACTTTCTTCACTTTTATCTTCTTCTAATTTTCTATCGAAGCTGGCTTTAAATAACACGAGGTACTAAATTTACTTGTCATGTTGAATAGCACAACATAAAATGCTTATTTTTGACCGTATTATTTGAAATTTTTAGCAAAATAAAACTCACTTCATGCGGCTATTTATACTTTGTATCGTGCTCTCTTTTACCCAATCCCTCTTTGCCCAAAATCCCCTAGACAACATTCTTCCAGAGCGCGAACGCTCAGCACTCGTAGATGAAATATTAGAAGATCGGCTCGATAATTTGTTGCCCAAGCTCATGGAGCGGGAAGGCATTGATATGTGGATTCTGATTTCGCGAGAGTATAACGAAGATCCTGTGATGAAAACCATGCTACCGAGTACTTGGCTTTCGGCAAGGCGGCGCACGATTATGGTTTTCAATAGAATGGAAGATGGGAGTTTGGAGAAGATTGCCATTGCACGTTATAGCGTTGGAAATTTACTGAAGGGCGAATGGAATATTGATGTCTATCCAGAGCAATGGGAAGCCCTAATGAATACCATAAAAGAACGCGATCCCAAGACGATTGGCTTGAATTATTCGAAAGATTTTGCCCTAGCAGATGGCTTGGTGAAAACGGAGTATGACGAGTTCATGGCGAATCTTCCAGAAGCTTATGAAGAGCGGATTATGTCGGCACAGAATCTGTCGATTGCTTGGTTGGAGACGCGCTCCGAAAAAGAAATAGAGTTGTATCCGTCTATTTGTGCGATGGGACATCATATATTGCAAGAGGCGTTTTCTGCCGATGTCATCACAGCAGGCGAAACCACTACTGATGATGTGATTTGGTGGCTACGCGAGCGCGTGACGGAATTGGGATTGGATACTTGGTTTCATCCCTCGGTCTCTATTCAGCGAAGCGAAATGGATAAAAATAGCTTTTTGCGTTCCTTCTCGAAGCGGCAAAAAGGCGACATAATTCAGAAAGGCGATTTATTACATGTCGATTTTGGGATTACCTATCTGCGTTTGAACACTGACCAGCAGCAGCATTTTTATATGCTAAAAGAGGGCGAAAAAGAAGTGCCAAAGGGTTTGCGAAAAGCCTTCGCGGCAGGGAATCGCTTGCAGGATATTTTGGTCAATAATTTTGTGGCGGGCAAAACAGGCAACACTATCCTGAAAGATGCCTTAGCAGAAGCAGCCAAAGAAGGCATACAGGCATCGATCTACACGCATCCGATTGGTTTTCATGGACATGCAGCTGGCCCAACCATCGGCATGTGGGATCAGCAAGGCGGCGTGAAAGGCAAGGGCGATTATCCTTTATATGAGAATACAGCTTATTCTATCGAGCTTTTCGCGGCTTCCGAGGTGGCAGAGTGGGGGAAAATCGTCCGCATTATGCTAGAAGAAGATGGCTTATACACAGGCAAGGACTTTCAGTTTTTGGATGGACGTGCCGAGCAAATTCTTTCTATTCCTAGATAAAAGACTATTAATCAACGGCTTAACATTTTTGTAAAAAGAAAGTGTTAAGCCGTTTTTTTACTTTAACGCCTAGCTATAACATACTTTAAGACTAAAAAATAGACGCTAACGTTCTTTGCGCCTTACCTTAGAGAAAAATTAATCACCCGTTCTGCTTTCTTCTATTTTAAAAAAAACAACCCATGTGATGTAGGTTAAATACATCAGAAATATGCTATGCTGTAGCGCATACACTATGAGACCCTTATTTGCAATTTCGCTACTTTATAGCTCAAACCACCTCCGTGCAAGGTGTATTTGCCTGCATCCAACTAAAATTTACAACTATGAATAACAAGACAATCACTTTCGATTTCAAATCTATGCTCATTGGTCTTTTAGCAGGCTTTGCTTTCTTTATGATGATGGGTGCTTCCTCTCCTGAAGATAACGGAAGAGGCAAATATCAAGCAGTAGCGAGTGAGGAAGGTTTTATGATTTTGGATACTCAAACAGGAGCCTATATTTTTGATAGATTCGCTGGGAGAGGGACTTGGAATGTAGGGACATTCAGCGATCGCTTTAAAGAAGGGGAAAAAGCTTATCCTGTCAAATCTAAACGAAAGAAATAATTTTTGATACAACAATAGGGTTAGAAACCATCCGTTTTTTATTGAGAAGACTAAAATAATTACGGCTATTGACTTTTTATAAACCATTTTTTTTACCTAAAATACAACAACATGCGCTACACTTTATTACTCCTATGCTACTTTACGTATTTGGCAAGTAGTACGGCTCAACTCGATTCTTTTGATATTGCAGGCTATGCTCGTCCCAATTTAGAACGCCGAACGGCTAGTATCGAACTCGATGTAGATGGAGGTTTGAATGCAGGCACTTTTCAGAATGATAACCGAAGAGATGGCTTGGATATTCGATTTGGTTTCAGTCAATCCAGATTTGTAAATGATGAAGATGTCCAAATTACAACTAGTAATCGTGGTTTATTCCATGTCCATTCTTCGGATGTAGGATTTAATTCTTTTGAACCACTTTCTGTAACAGATAAGGGTGTTTTTTTTAATAGAAATT
>CALGLY010000200.1 GCA_937959095.1 uncultured Saprospiraceae bacterium | reverse complement strand
CCATTTGCCTATTTCAGGCATTTTATCCAATATTGTGGCTGTGAGTGTTTTTACATTCATAGGTAAAAGTCTTGTTTTTGTTTAGCGACTACTAAACTACGACTTTTACCTTTTTTTTCCTAAAACCTCCACGAACCATTGGTCTATTCATTTATAGCTTTTTTGTTAAAGTTATAACGTTTTGTAAACAATAAAGTTTCTATTGGTAATCCCTGCCAAAACGCCACCCAAACCCAAAAAAAAACTGCCAAAATGTCCCACATAAAACAATGGCAGATAATTTGTTGTACTTTGTAAGTGTATTCAAATCACCAAGCCCGAAGGGCATCAACAAATCAACAAAAAAAATGACATACGACAATTTCACGATAAAAGCCCAAGAGTCCATTATGAAGGCGCAGCAGATAGCTGGCACTTTGGAACAACAAAATGTGGATACGCCGCATTTGCTACAAGGCATCTTGGCAACGGATGAAAATGTATCTGAATTTCTACTCAAAAAAGTAGGCGTTATCATCCCGACGCTGAAAATCAAGTTGGACGAAGAAGTCAAGAAATACCCCAAGGTACAGGGCGTAGATAAGCAGTACCTCACCAATGATTCCAACAAGGCATTGGCGGTAGCGAAAAAAGAACTCAAAAGCTTTGGCGATGAGTTTATTTCTTTGGAGTTATTGCTTTTAGGAGTTATAAAAGGAAACGATAGAGGAGCGCGCATTTTGAAGGAATTGGGGGCAACCGAAAAAAGCCTTCGCGCTGCCATCACCGAGCTTCGGAAAGGACGAAAAGTAAATACCCAAAGCGCAGAAGATGGCTATAATGCCGTCAGCAAATTTGCGGTAAACCTGAATGAGCAAGCCGAAAACGGCAAGCTCGACCCCATCATTGGACGTGATGAAGAAATCCGTAGAGTACTGCATATTTTATCGCGACGAAAGAAAAATAATCCCTTATTAATTGGTGATCCTGGCGTGGGTAAAACCGCGATTGTAGAAGGTATCGCATGGCGTATCGTGAAGGGCGATGTGCCTGAAAATTTATTGAGTAAAAAGATTTTTACGCTTGATGTGGCTGCCCTCATTGCAGGCGCGAAGTATAAAGGCGAGTTTGAGGAACGCTTGAAAGGTGTGATAAAAGAAGTGACCGAAAGCAATGGCGAAATCATCTTGTTTATTGATGAAATCCATACGCTCATAGGCGCAGGTGGCGGAAATGGCGCGATGGATGCCGCGAACATTCTAAAGCCAGCCCTTGCCCGTGGACAACTCCGCACAAGAGGCGCGACGACCCTCGATGAATACCAAAAATACTTTGAGAAAGATAAAGCCTTAGTGCGTCGTTTCCAGACCGTAGTTATAGATGAACCAAGTGTAGAAGATACTATTTCGATACTACGGGGCTTGCAGGAAAAATACGAAGTCTATCACAAAATCGAGATTTTGGATGAAGCCCTCGTAGCCGCTGCCGAACTCTCGAAACGCTATATTTCGGAACGTAAATTGCCAGACAAGGCGATTGACTTGATAGATGAGGCGGCAGCAAAATTGCGTTTAGAATTGGATAGTGTACCCGATGAAATAGACGAAATGCAGCGCAAAGTACGCCAACTCGAAATAGAACGCGAGGCGGTGAAGCGCGAAAAGAATGATCGCAAGCTCAAAATTATAAATGAGCAAATAGCGAACGCCAAAGAAGAATTGGATGGCGTGACTTCGATGTGGCAAACCGAAAAAGACATCGTGGATACCATCACAAATATCAAAAAGCGCATTGATGAACTAGAGACCGAAGCTGCCCGTGCCGAACGCGAAAGCAACTTCGAGAAGGTCGCCGAAATCCGCTACGGGCAGCTACAGGAGCAAGAAGCCATGCTGAAAGTAGCCGAAGAAAAGATAAATAATTTGCCCCAAGAAAAACGCTTCACCAATGAAGAAGTAACTGCCGAAGACATCGCAGAAGTGGTGGGACGGTGGACGGGTATTCCTGTGACACGAATGCTACAAAGCGAAAAAGAAAAGCTCTTAAAACTAGAAGATCGCCTCGGCGAGCGCGTCATCGGGCAACACGAAGCCGTGACTGCCGTAGCCGATGCCGTGCGTAGGAGTCGCGCAGGTTTGCAAGATCCGAATAAGCCGATTGGTTCGTTCATCTTCCTTGGCCCAACAGGTGTAGGAAAAACAGAACTCGCCAAAGCCCTCGCAGAAGTCTTGTTCAATGACGAAAAAGCCATCACGCGTATCGACATGAGTGAGTACCAAGAAAAGCACTCGGTGTCGCGTTTGGTAGGTGCGCCTCCGGGCTACGTAGGCTACGATGAAGGCGGACAACTCACGGAAGCCGTGCGCCGCAAGCCGTACTCAATTATCCTCTTAGATGAAATCGAAAAGGCACACCCGGACACCTTCAATATCCTATTGCAAGTCCTTGATGATGGTCGTTTGACGGATAATAAAGGACGTGTGGCGAATTTCAAAAACACGATTATTATCATGACTTCCAATATGGGTGCACACATCATCCTAGAGAATTTCGAGGATTTGGAAGAGGTCGATGATAAGCACCGCGTTGATATTTTAGCGGCGACACGCGAGGAAGTGTTTGACCAACTCAAAGAGAATCTTCGCCCAGAGTTCTTAAACAGAATTGATGAAAAAATCATGTTCTTGCCACTCACAAAGGCAGAAATCAAAGCGATTTTAAGAATCCTACTTCGCAAAGTAGATAAGATGTTAGCGAAGCAAGGCATCGTCATCAAAATAAGTGAGCCTGCTATGGATTGGCTCGCCGACTTGGGGTATGACCCGCAATTTGGTGCGCGCCCAATGAAGCGCGTTCTCCAAAAAGAAGTGGTGAATGAACTCTC
>CALGLY010000199.1 GCA_937959095.1 uncultured Saprospiraceae bacterium | reverse complement strand
GAGATGAATGGTCAAGATCGTCCAAATCCTAGAACAATTAGCAATAGTTTGTTTTGGCAAGATAACTTAATTGATGAACCACTTCAATTAAGTGATTTTGTATGGGTATTTGGTCAATTTATAGACCACGATATTGTGATTGTTCACGATAATAGTGCTGAGCCTGCAATGATAGATGTACCGATGGGAGATCCTTATTTCGATACCTTTGGTACAGGCAATGTAAAAATTCCAATGCACCGTTCAGAATCATTAACTGGTACGGGAAATAGCACAAGTAATCCTCGCAAATATCCTAATCAAATTACAGCATTCATTGATGGGTCAGGAGTATATGGCTCTGATGAAGTGCGTGCCGATTGGTTGCGTACCTATCAAGATGGTAAGTTGAAAGTTTCAGCAGGAAACCTTCTTCCTTACAATACCGTAAATCAGCAACGAAATGGTGTAGTCGCACAAGGAGCTCCTCCTATGGATAATCCTGTTGGGCTAACAAATCGCCTTTTTGTGGCAGGAGATACTAGAGCAAATGAAAATTTATTATTGCTTTCTGTCCATACCTTATTTGTGCGAGAACATAATCGCTTGTGTGATGAATTAGCACTAAGATACCCTGATTGGACTGATGAGGAATTCTATCAATATGCCCGAAAGCTAGTAGGTGGAATGATTCAATCCATTGTATATAATGAGTGGTTACCTGTTATGGGCGTTAATTTGCCTGCTTATACAGGTTATCGTTCAACGGTAGATCCTAGTATATCAAATGTTTTTTCTGCGGCAGCTTTCCGTATGGGGCATACGTTATTAAGTAGCACGATTCTTAGAGCGGATAATAATGGACATGAAATTCCTCAAGGAAATATCCTACTAAGAGATGCGTTCTTCAATCCTGATGAATTAGCAGGAATTGGTATTGATCCTTATTTTATGGGTATGGCCATTCAAGTGCAGCAAAGCCTCGATTCTAAAGTCGTGGAAGATGTACGTAATTTCCTATTTGGCGCACCTGGTTCAGGAGGACTTGACCTAGCAGCAGTCAATATCAATAGAGGAAGAGAGCGTGGTTTAGCAGATTTTAATACAATTCGTAGAGATATAGGGCTTTCGCCTTATTCCTTTATCAATGATATCGTTGGACTTCAACAAGATGCAGAAGTACTTACTACGCTTCATACACTGTATGAAGGAGATGTAAATAATATAGATGCTTGGGTAGGGATGTTGGCAGAACGACGTATGCCAAATGGTATTTTTGGACCAACTATTATGCGTTTGATGGAGATGCAATTTAGAGCATTGCGCGACGGAGATCGCTACTACTTTGAAAACGACCATAGAATAGAAGCAGAAGATAAAGCAATACTAAGAGACATCCGCCTTGCAGATGTTATCCGACGTAATACAACAGTTGATATTCCACATGAAAGCGTATTCCGCGTACTAAATCCAGAAAGTTTATGTGCAGATATGCAAGTAGATGGAAGTATTATAACAGAAAATGGAGCACCTATCAATAATGTGGATGTTATTCTTGAAAATGAAGAAAATCCAGTACGTAGAATAGCTACGGATGCTTCTGGCTCTTATTTATTTGAAGAAATAGAAAACTGTTTCGATTATGATTTAAGTCCAGATATTCAAGGCGGAGATTTACTTAGAGGAGTCACTACTTTTGATATGCTTTTACTACAACAGCATATACTAAGAGTAAAAACCTTAGATTCTCCTTATAAGCTTTTAGCAGCGGATGTTAATGGTTCAGGCGATATTACGACTTCTGATATTATCGAATTGCGTAAGGTAATCTTGAATATTCAGTCGCAGTTTCCTGCACAACGGAATTGGTACTTCATAGATGCGGATTATACCTTCCAGAATCCGACGAATCCATTCAACGAAGATTTTCCAGAGTATACAGATGTTGATGCAGAAAACAATAGTGGAATCGACTTCATCGGTGTGAAACTTGGTGATTTGGATGGAAGTGTAGCAAATAGCTTTGGAACTATCGGGGAGCGTGCAGCTGAAATCGTAGACGTGAATCTACAATATAATGGTCAAGCGAATGATGGTTATGAGCATTTCTACCTTACAGTAGAAGACTTTGCGGATATTTCAGGTTTCCAATTTACTTTGGATTATGATGAAACTGTGCTAGAGTTCGTAGAGATGAATTATGGCGATGTACGTGATTTATCGGCAGATAATTTCCATCATATAGCAGCAAAAGGTGCAATTACGACAAGCTGGAATCAGTTGGATAATAGTACACAAGAAGCATCGGGCATGTTAGTAGAATTGGTATTTAAATCAAATCAGGCTATCGAAAGTGCATGTGATTTGATAGCGATTAATTCTTCTATCACCGATTCGCAAGTATATTTGGCTTCACGTCCGAATATTCGCGCAGCATTAGGCTTGACGTGTACTTCGGATATGGTAGAATTGTACCAAAACTATCCGAATCCATTTGATAAAATCACAAGTATTCCATTCCGTCTAACGGAAGCGATGTCAGCTACCTTGAGTGTGTATGATGTATCAGGGAAGCTACTCTACAGCATCACGAATGACTATGCAGCAGGGAAGCATGAAGTGCAAATAGAACGCACAATGCTTTCTACAGAAGATAATGTAGCGATTTATCGCTTAGAAACAGATAATGGTGTAATCGGGAAAAAAATGATTCTGCTCGATTAAAAGATTTAAGATATAGAGACGGGAGATATGAGATTTCTTGCGTTTTGGAAAGCAGCTAAGTCAAGAACGATTTAGCTGCTTTTTTTATACTTTTCAATTTGACGAAGACATTGATTAATTTATATGCCTTATATGGTTCAATAAATCAAAGTCCTCTTCGTTTTACTAGCAATTAAGGAATAAAAAAGCAGTCAAAATGTAGCATTTATTGTTCTTTCATTCCTAACCTAGGTAAGCAACAAGAATGTACCATGCAGACTATAGAATAAGACCATCACGACAAGCATTATACTATGCTGTTCTGTTGGTAGTTGTTCCAATCTTATTGCATGCCCAAAGCAATACCCTTTCCAATCAGCGAAGCAAAATCATACCAGCCAAAGTAGGCGAATATATATTGGATAGTCTAAGTATTGTCCCTGAATCCGTTCAAATTTATCCTGCTACTAGCGATAGCATTGCCCGCACACAGGCATTGGATACGTCCTTTTTTAGTATAAAAAATAAGAGTCTAATCCTTCATCAAGTAGATAGTTTTCTCTTATTGGAAGTGCGATACAGAGTATTACCTTTTGATTTAGAGAAAGCCCAATCGCACTTCGATTCCACACAAGTAACGCTGGAAGAACTCGGAGCCATTACAAAGTATAAGTACAATCCATTCCTAGAGCAAGAAGCAGCCTTGGACTTTGGTGATTTGGATTATAATGGTAGTTTTTCGCGCGGTATTTCATTTGGGAATAATCAGAATCTAGTATTGAATTCTAATTTTAATCTCCAACTCGCAGGCGATTTAGGTGATGATGTGCAGATATTGGCAGCTATTACTGATGAAAATATCCCGCTGCAAGCCGAAGGAAATACTCAAAATCTACAAGAATTCGACAAAATATTTATCCAGCTAAAACGCCGCAATAGCCAACTCACCGCAGGCGACTACGAACTTACCCGCCCCAATAGTTACTTTATGAATTACTATAAAAAGCTACAAGGCGCGACCATAAGCAATACCAGCAAACTGAAAGAAGCAAGCCTAAGCACCAAAGGAAGTGTGGCAATTGCACGGGGAAAATTTGCTAGAAATATGCCGCAGGCGATAGAAGGCAATCAAGGCCCGTACAAATTGCGGGGCAATGAAGGCGAACGATTCATCATAGTACTGGCTGGTACAGAAAAAATCTTTTTGGATGGCGAACTTTTGGAACGTGGTATTGAGCGCGATTATG
>CALGLY010000198.1 GCA_937959095.1 uncultured Saprospiraceae bacterium | reverse complement strand
TCGTGATGGGAGTAAGTGGGAGTGGAAAAACGACCATTGGACAACTCCTCGCTCAGCGATTGGGATTACCTTATTATGATGCGGATGATTTTCATCCGAAAGCGAATTTGGACAAAATGAGTGCTGGTTCTGCCTTGAATGATAACGATAGACTTCCTTGGCTACAACAACTTGCTGAAAACCTTCAAGAATGGAATATAGAAGGTGGGGCTGTTCTCGCTTGTTCTGCTCTAAAAGAGGCTTATCGACAACTTCTATCGGCTAATACAGCAATACATTGGGTGTATCTTTCAGGAACATATGACTTGATAAAAACACGGATGGAGCAACGTAATTCGCATTTTATGAAAGCAGATTTATTACAATCTCAATTCGATGCATTAGAAATTCCTGACTATGGAATTCATATTGATATTGCCAAGAAACCAAGCGCAATGATAGATGAAATTATAGCAAATATGAATACGAAGAAAGCCTTTTTTGGAGTCATTGGACTCGGTGTAATGGGGAAAAGTCTTAGCTTGAATATTGCTGATAAAGGTTATTCTATAGCCGTTTATAATAGAAGTGAAGGAGACGAAGCAGAAGTGGTAAGCGATTTTTTAGCTGCAAATAAAGGGCTTGAAAAACTAGAAGGTTACACGCAACTACCTGACTTTGTCGCATCGCTAGAACGTCCACGAAAAATACTCTTGATGATAAAAGCAGGTAGAGTAGTGGATGCTGTATTGGAGCAATTAGTTCCACTTTTAGCAGCAGGCGATGTAGTAATAGATGGTGGCAATTCGCACTATCAAGATACGCAGCGTCGCTTTGAAAATTTACAAAAAAAAGGCATTCATTTCATAGGTGCAGGTATTTCGGGAGGCGAAGAAGGCGCGCGAAATGGGCCATCTATCATGCCTGGAGGAACTCAAGAAAGTTATGCGATTGTTGCGCCTGTACTGGAAAGCATTTCTGCTAAAGACGAGCAAGGAAATGCTTGCTGTACCTACATCGGAAAAGGTGGTTCGGGACACTTCATTAAGATGGTACATAATGGCATCGAATATGCCGAAATGCAGTTGTTGGCAGAGTGTTACGCCTTGCTTTCGCCACAGATGGAGTATGATGCAATAGCTGAGTTATTTTTAGATTGGAACAAGGGCGAATTATCCAGTTATTTGCTAGAAATAACGGCAGCTATTTTACAGAAAAAAGAAGGCGAAGATTACCTCCTCGATAAGATATTGGATAAGGCAGGAAACAAAGGGACAGGTTCTTGGTCGAGCAGGGCAGCTTTGGAATTGGGGCAACCGAATACAATGATGGCAAGTGCTGTTTTTGCGCGTTATGTATCGGCGTTCAAAGCGCAACGTATTGCTTTGTCTATAACTATTAAAGCAGATAAAAATAATTTACAAAATATTGATATAGAGGAGGTTAAGCGAGTGTATCAGTTTGCGCGCATCATCAATCACCATCAAGGATTTGAACTAATGCAAGCTGCTTCGGAAGCTTATGATTGGGGTTTGAATTTACCTGAAATTGCCCGTATTTGGACGAATGGCTGCATCATTAAATCCAATTTTATGCAGGCTGCGATTTCACTTTTAGAGGCTAAAAATAACCTATTAGAACAGACTACTATTCGCGCTGAACTGACTGCAAAAGAAGCGGCAATAGCACACGTTTTGCAACAAGGAATTCAACACAGAATTCCTTTAGTTTCGCTCTCCGCAGCCTACAATTATTGGATTTCAATGACAACAGAACGGCTTTCTGCGAATCTCATCCAAGCACAACGCGATTTTTTCGGCGCACACACGTATCAACGCGTAGATGCATCTGCTGAACAATTTTTTCATACGCTTTGGTCACAAAAAAAATCTGCCTCTTAAATCCTTCGTTTTCAACACACACACACACACACATTATAATTATGCTAGATTACACCCTCTTACTCGCTGTTTTATTAGGCATTTCGGTCTTGCTTTTCCTGATTTTATATATCCGAATTCAAGCGTTTGTAGCTTTACTGATTGCTAGTATTGTGGTCGGTATCACGGCAGGTATGGAACCTTCGGCTATCATCAAAACAATGCAGGCAGGCATGGGCAATACGCTCGGATTTGTGGCAGTAGTTGTAGGTTTAGGAGCGATGTTTGGCGCGATTCTGGAGCATTCGGGCGGCGCAGAAGCATTGGCACAGAAGCTGTTAGGTGTATTTGGAGAAAAACGGGCTTCTTGGGCGTTGGTACTCACGGGTTTTTTCATTGCTATTCCAGTTTTCTTTGATGTGGCCTTCATTATTCTAGTCCCCTTGATTTATGCCTTGCAGCGCAAGACCAAAAAATCGCTTTTGCTCTATGCTATTCCTTTATTAGCAGGTTTGGCGGTCACGCATGCCTTTATTCCACCCACCCCTGGGCCAGTAGCGGTCGCTGATATTCTGAAAGCCGATTTAGGCTGGGTGATTTTCTTCGGTTTCATCGTGGGACTCCCTTCGGCAATAGTGAGTGGCCCAATTTTTGCAAATTACATTTCTAAGCACATCCACTTAGATGCACCTTTATTGGAAGAACAAAGCAAAACTGCTACCGACTTTCCACCCGTCGGATTGATATTTGGCATTGTAGCGATTCCTATTGTACTTATCCTAGCGAATACCTTCTTGAATAGTCCTTTATTTGATGGCAGTGGCATTCCAGAAAACTTAAAAAAGTGGTTGCAACTTATCGGGCATCCTTTTGTCGCGCTGATAATTGCAAATTTAGTCGCTTGGTATGCACTAGGCATTCGGCGCAATTTTGATAAAACCCAACTACTCGATATTACGACCAAATCAATGGGAACAGCAGGCATCATTATTTTGCTCACTGGCGCAGGCGGTGTATTCAAGCAGATGCTCGTAAATACAGGCACAGGCGAAATGTTAGCGAATTACTTTGCGGAAGCTGGCGTAAGTCTCTTGCTCTTTGCCTTCATTGCAGCAGCTTTAGTTCGAATTCTACAAGGTTCGGCTACGGTGGCTATGATTACGGCGG
>CALGLY010000197.1 GCA_937959095.1 uncultured Saprospiraceae bacterium | reverse complement strand
TAAAATTACGCTCCCTTCTTTTGTGAATTTTATGGCATTACTCAATAAATTGGTTAGTATCTGACGTAGCTTTTTCTTATCAGATGCAATCGAGCTACCTTTTGGGAAATTCGATGGGAGTAATTCAAAATTAATACCTTTCTTTTGAGCAATAGGTGAAAACAAAAAATACAATTGTTGTAAAAAGCCAGCAAGTTGGAAGGAAGTAATATTGAGATTTGCAGCTCCTGTTTCTATTTTTGCAATATCTAGCAAGTCATCTACAATTTGCATCAGGTTTTGGCAATTATCATTAATGATATTGGCATATTCTTGCTTTTCATCAGCTTGTGTATCGGTAGCAAGTAGGAGTTCAGAAAAACCTAAGATTCCATTCATAGGCGTTCTTATTTCATGTGAAATATTAGCTATAAAGGCTGACTTTAAGCGATCGCTTTCTTGAGCTTTTTGCAATAAATTTTTTAATTGGATTTCTTGCTTTTTCCGACGTGTAACATTTTTGATAATCAGAATGCTTCCAAAAATATTATCTTGTTTATCGAGTGCTGGAGTATGTACAAATTTGAAGTAATAATCTTCTTCTTTATAAGGAATCTTCGACTCCACAGCAACTGCCTTTCCTCCCTGTGCTTGCCGAACTAAAATCTGATGATCTTCTTGAAAAATAGGAGGTACAAAATCTTTGAACGTTGCATTTATTTGGAGTTCTTTATTGAATAAAAAACGGAAATTTTGCTCGGATACTTTATTGAAGGCTACTAGCTTTTCTGCTTTATTAAATACTAAAATTCCATCTAAAGTACTATCAAAAACGCCATTCAACATGGCAGTTTGTTCATTTAGATGTTGAGTTGATTTTGAAATTTTTGTTTCATAATTTTGTACTGTAATGCCTTGGAAAAATCGAACAAAAAGAACAGAACCCATTCCTATAATAGCGAATATAATATCTACAAGAAATTTTTCTTCTTCGCTGCTATAAATATGAGGATAATCTAAAGAATTGACATAAAGTAAACTTGCAAACGAAATAACAAAAGCAATGCTATTTAAGATTTTTATGCTTTTGTGACTAGCCATATAGGAAATAGCAAAATAGATGCTTGTCAGAGCAAAAGTAGTGCCATAATACATTGGACCTAAATAAAGCGGCATGGCAATCATTTGGGGATAGTAAAATAATATAGAAAAAAAAAGTGCTAGACGCAGATAGCCTTTGTGTGCTAAAAAGGCGTTTATAATAATGATAACGGCAGCTAATATGCCTGTACAGATAGATAAGATGCTATGATAGAGAAGCCCGTCGTAGAGTGTTGTTGCAATAACTGCAACAAAGAAAAAGATATGTATGTAGTAAAAGAAACGGACTTTATACTTTAAGTCTGCATCTTCATAAACAGACATTTTGCTTAACATAACCCACCTTTTTATTTTTAGGATCAACAAACAATGAAAGAATAAAGTGCTTGTTATTTATTTATGTTGGATTAGATGTTTCTGTAAGGTAAAAAATAAATAGATATTCATACAAGGAAAACTAGGATAAATGCATGAATTACCATGCATTTGTCCTAGTTTTTAGCAAGCTACAAAATCACTATACGCTTATAAGTAACTTCTTCGTCTATTTCTATTTTAAGAAAATAAGCACCTGGCGAAAGTTCCAACACCGATATGCCCATATGATTCAGTCCTTCTCGCAGTGGTACATAATCAATAGAATGTACAAGTGTAGCGGAGTGATTGAACAACTGAATTTTGGCAGTTGTAGCAACCAAAGCTTTTATTCGCATCTGAATGTATTCCTGTGCTGGATTCGGAAAGGCTTCTACTTCATTCTTCAATTCAAAGAATTTGGAAGTCGCACTTGCTATATCTGAATAGAGGAACGTTCCATCTGTATTCATTTGTTTCAGTCGATAAAAATAGGTCTGCTCTGCTTCTATTTCAGTATCTTCATACTTGTAATACTGCGGACTGATGCCAGTATGTGCAGGCATCCAACCAATTTTTTGAAATACCTCCATATCTAAACTACGCTCTAGCTCAAAACCCAAATTTTGGGTAGCACTAAGTCCTTCCCAGTGCAGTAAAATAAAAGACTCCCGAGCTTGTGCTTTCATCTCTAAGGACTTTGGAAGAAGACTAGAACATACGCCCGTTACTATACTGTAAGCCTGAGTAGAAGAAACCCCAAAACTCCCAATGCTGATACAACTTGATAAGCCTTTAGCATCGTCCAATCTTGAAATTGTCAGCTCTAGAAAACCATACTTATTATCCATCTGAAAGCCTAAAAAGCCTGTAACTGGCATTCTATCTTTAGAATAAAAGCTGCCTTGCCCTTCCCGATTAGATAGCACATAACTAAAGTCACTATGCGCAAAATCATATGCCCCTGGCAAATTTACTCCATAGCGAATAGCACTAAGGGAGGACGAAGACGATGATTTTGAATCATCCGATTCAGCAAAAGATAAAGTTGAGTTGTTACTTGCTCTCAAGACGACTTCTTGCTCATTGGACTCCACACGAAGATCGAAATCTCCGTCCCCATCCAAATCAATATGAACATCCTGAATACATCCATCTACCGATTTTAAGATCGCAATATGGTCTGAATTATTTGGTGTGCATTGTCCGGAAGTAGTGAGCGGAAGCAAACTTATCATAGCAAAAGACAGCAAGCTGCCTGCATATAAAAAGCTTTTATTTTTTGACGTTTTACTAAAGAAAAGTGTCGCGCGTTGTTGGTTGGCAAACAAGCGATTTTTCACTATTGCATTTAAATTCATAGTAAGTAGGTGCTATGCAGCACTAGGTAAGTAGTGCAGCATTGATTTTAATAAAAATGCAAATAGTAAAAATGGAAAGTATTGTAGATATATGGAGTTTAAAGCAAATGTGTTAAGGTCTGCCAAAGTTAGGCATAAGCCTACTCTTTTCAAACCCCACGCGTGATATATTTGTGTTTTTCTTCAAAAACGGCATCTTTGCAGCGATTTTGGTTTTCTAGACTTTATTCACAAAGTCTTCTATTTAGAAATTAAAAGGGAATCAGGTGAAATTCCTGAACTATTCCCGTAGCTGTAAGCTTCAAGTAGGTTTATCAAACCTATATATTTTTTGCCACTATGCCACTGATAAAACGGGAAGGCGGCACGAAAAGAAGCAAGTCAGAAGACCTGCCAAATTCGATTTTTCATTATCGTCTTCGGGATAAAGACACGATGGGACTTTTTAATTGAGTAAGGTTTTCTTCCTACTAGCTAACACTTGGATTTCTTGGTGTAGATGCTAGCCCTTTTTATGCTTCCAACTCGATTTTTCATTCCCTTCCTTTCCGTAGGCAAGTTTTTCAACTTTGCTAAATTTTAATCATGTACAAGTTTATTTTATGTTGTTGTCTAGCAATCACATTCGCTTCTTTGAATGCACAGGTGCTTGCAGACTTTGAAAATTATACCATACCCGAAAGTGGATTCTTGAATGGAAAAGACCTTTCAGGAGGTTTTGAGAGTGGTAATGTATTTTTGCCTAATCAATTTAGCACAGGCGATTATGGTGATTTCTGGTCGGGCTGGGCAATTTCTAAGGTTGCTGATAATATTACTTCGGGTTTTGGAAATCAGTATAGTGCCATCACAGGCGCAGGTGTTGATGGTTCTACGAATTATGCAGTAGGTTATTCTTTTAGTGGAGAAATCATGCGCTTCACAGAACGAAGTATGATATCAGGTCTCTATATCACCAATAATACTTACACGCACCATAGCATGCGCGATGGCGATAGTTTCGCTAAGCGATTCGGTGGTGAAATAGGTGATGATCCTGACTTTTTACTTTTAACCATAAAAGCCTATTCGGAAGGCGAACTAAGCGCGGATAGTGTAGACTTTTATCTAGCCGATTATCGCTTTGAAGATAACACCGAAGACTACCTAGTCGATACTTGGGAATGGATAGATTTAAGTGGTCTTGGCGCAGTAGATAGTTTATTATTTCTTCTTACCTCTTCTGATGTAAATGATTTTGGAATGAATACACCAGCTTATTTTTGTGCAGATAATATCACAACTAGTCCAGTGACCAGTGTAGAGAATTTGGAAATTGCTAAATTGACGATTTATCCAAATCCAGTATCGGAAGTGGTATTTGTAGAGCGTGCGACAGCTACTCCTTTGCAATTAACACTTAGAGACCTAAGCGGCGTGGCCCTTCATCAGGAACGCTTCTCGGAGCAACAAACAAGAGTGCATATAAAACACTTACCAAAGGGAATTTATTTCTTAGAATTGCGTGAGGGGCAAGGGGTTCAAACGCGGGCTATTATTAAAGAATAAAAAAGGTGTGAACCTGCCCAGCAAACATTCAGGCGGGTTTTGAAGGAGTGAATAGTGCTACTATTATTCACTCTTTCATACCTAAATATACATCGTATCGTATCGGCGGCGTAATTCTGCACGAATCTTATCACCGATATATTCATTCTGACGAATGCTGCCGAAATGTCTATTGAGATGAACCATGCTAGCAGAAAAACCTAGCATAAGAATAAAAGCAATATAAAAAGCCGTGAAAAGAACAGGAAAATCTAGGATGAGTCCTACTAAACCAGCTATCATACAAGCGCAAGCCAGCAGCATAAGTTGTAGGCTCTGCTTATAGAAGTTACGTAAACGTTCGCAACGATCGTACCACCTTGTATACATATCTTCTAGATATTCGGTAGCGAAATAATCCATGTTGAACTGATTAACCATATTCAGTTCGTCTTGATGCTCCCATTCAATGCGGGATAATAGGCGATCTATTTGCTTATCTGTCATAGAAAATAGTAGGTGGAAATAAACTCGAAAATGAGCATTCAAGAAAATGCACATCAAAAATACTACATTTTCAGGAATAATGAATCATATCTTAACGAATGAACATATGATTTTCTTGTGTTAACGATGTCAAAATCAAATATTCATTCCACTGTATTTCAACAAACTATGTCATATT
>CALGLY010000196.1 GCA_937959095.1 uncultured Saprospiraceae bacterium | reverse complement strand
GATTTGCATTATTTTTTGCAGAAAAGCGATTATAAATACCTACCCTTGACGGATTTGCAAAAGACAAAAATCAATAGTGCCTTGGGGAATAGCGATTCAGGAGAACGTTATTTAAGTCCCAAGCAAATGACTTGGATGAAGAGGATTAGAAAGACAAAAAAACAGCGAAAAGTCTTATTCAATACGCCCTTTTCAGAAGCTTGGGCAATGCTTAATTAGTAGTTTCGCCACCTAGAAGTACACCTTATGCAAACAATAACATACCGCCCTGCCACCCTTGATGATTTGCCTATTCTCCTTGCCTTCGAGCAAGGAATAGTGGAAGCTGAACGTCCTTATAATCCGACGCTGAAAGCTGGAACTATCAATTATTATGACCTAGAAGCTTATGTGAAATCGCCAGATGTGGAAGTGCTTGTAGCCGTACTTGGTGATGAAGTTATAGGGTCTGGCTATGCCAAAATTAAAACCTCTAAAACCTATGAACAGCACGACCAACACGCCTATTTAGGCTTCATGTACGTGAAACCAGAACACCGAGGCAAAGGCGTGAATCGTATCCTAATGCAAGCGTTAATAGATTGGGCTAAATCCCGAAATTTAAAAGAGTTGCGCCTTGATGTCTATTCTGGAAATGATGGCGCAATTCGGGCTTATGAAAAGGTCGGCTTTCAGCACCTTCTTACAGAAATGCGGATGGAGTTGGAGTAGGAAAATCATAAAAGATTTTCATCTGAAAATTTAATTCTAATCAAAAGGAAGTTGACGATATTCGAGCGACAAGTCGCCCGTCCATAATGAGATTATAAAACCATATAAAACCACTTTTCTGAAAAAAAAAGACAAAAGCCATAGGGGAATTCTCGATTCCAATTGTCATAGAACCGAAACGCGGAAAGATAGCTTACTTCCTTTCCTTATCCATAAACAAAAATCTTAGAAGAATATGAAAAAGATGTCATTCTTAATGCTCTCTTTTTGCCTCTTGGCAATGAGTTTGCACGCCCAAACCTTTCAGCATAATATCGAGGAAAGCCTGACGCTAAGTAAAACCGAACAGAAAAAGGTACTCCTTATTTTTTCAGGTTCAGATTGGTGCAAATCTTGTATTCAACTCAAAAATGAAATTCTTAGTAGTAATGAATTCATCAAATATAGTGAAGACAATTTAGTACTACTCGAATTGGATTTTCCGTACAGAAAGCAAAATAAACTTCCAAAAGCACAGCAAGCCCACAATGAAAATCTAGCCGAAGAATTCAACCCGAAAGGTGTTTTTCCGCGCGTTGTATTGCTTGATGAGAACAAGCAAATACTAGGTCAAGTCCGCTATAAGAAGCACATGAAAGTGGAGGATTTTATTAAGGAACTGGAGATGGTTTCAATGTAGAATCTGCCTGCGCTTTAATTGGACAATCCTCTATTCTAAAATGACAAGTATTAAAAATGATAAGCATCACTTTGCAAATAAACACGCTGATGAAGGCACATCATCATCCTGTAAAACTGATGGGTTGCGGCTTTGTACTGACTGCCGTAGATGGCAATCCGCAAAAGGCTTGGGATGCGATACGAGCAGCCGAAGCAGAAATCAGACGTATCGAAAAGCTTATTTCTTCTTGGACAGATGATTCGGAAACCGCTCAAATAAATGGAGCAGCAGGGAAAGAAGCGGTGCAAGTAAGTGAGGAACTCTTTCAATTGATTGCGCGTAGCCTGAAGGTATCGCAGATTACAGCAGGAGCATTCGATATTAGTGGGACATTGGCGCGTTATTATTGGAATTTTAATAAAGAAAATAACACCATGCTTTCGCAACGAATTTTGCAAAAGTTGCGCCAGTTGATAAACTACAAACTAATTGAATTGAACCCTTCGGATAGTACTGTCTTTCTGAAAAGAGAAGGCATGAAAATTGGTTTTGGAGGCATTGGTAAAGGCTATGCTGCCGAGCGTGCTAAAGCCGTGATGCAGCAAATGGGTATCGAGAGTGGTTTGATAAATGCTTCGGGGGATTTGTGTTGCTGGGGAACACCACCCAAGGATACACAATGGACGGTTTCTATCCCTGATCCGCGCGATAGAGAAGCCTCCTTGCTAGAATTTTACTTGCCTTATGGTTCGGTTGTTACATCAGGGAATTATGAAAATTATACGGTCATTGATGGCAAACGCCTTTCGCATATTGTAGATCCGCGCACGGCTTATCCTGTAGAGGCGATTAAGAATGTTTCTGTGGTCTGTCCGAATGCAGAATTTGCGGATGCGCTGGCTACGGCGATTAGTGTACTAGGCGCGAAACGAGGCATTCATTTAGTCAATCGCTTGAATGGGGTGGAGTGCTTAGTGATTGATAAAGACGATAAGATTTTTTATTCTGATAATCTGAAATTTAGAGTAGGGGAGTGTATATAAAATAATGACTTGAACGCAGAGACACGGAGGCGCAGAGATTTTTTGTTTTTAATTTACAAATTAATAATCATGGAAACACAAGGCATAAAATCAGCCTTTTCTATAGCTCTTTGGGCTATTCTATTGACGGTGATAATGAGTTCTTGTAGCACCGTAAAAGGTTATCAAAAAATGTACCTCAATGATCCGAATATGGCATTGGAGGCGAACAAGCTAGATTTTTTTGAAACTAATTTTCAAACATACCGCGAAGGTGCTTCTGGTTCAAACGGAGGTAAAGTAGGAGGAGGCTGCGGATGCAATTAACAATCATATATCTCGTCCTTTTCTTATTTGTGCTAACGCAAGATGTACAAGCACAGGTTAGAAAATTCTCTTTCGGTAAGTCCTCAGCGACTACCCAAGGAGACACTACAGAAGTAGCAGCTTACGAAGCTCCCGAATGGCAAACGGTAGAGGTCGATTTCCTAAGTAGCTACTATGCACAAGATGGTAATAATGCGGCTGTCACAGGCGGCATTGGCACGGAACAACTTACTGATTTTACACAGAAAATAGCGATTTCTGCACCGCTTTCTGCGAAGCTAAAATTGAATATGGATGGTGGCTACGACTACTATTCTTCGGTTTCCACAGATAATATTGATAATGCCCGTTCTTCAGATTCCAGTTCGGA
>CALGLY010000195.1 GCA_937959095.1 uncultured Saprospiraceae bacterium | reverse complement strand
ACGACCGACTTGTAGGCCTTGCTCTCCTTCAGGATTGGCGCAGCCGACAATTACATCGTCCACTGTTTTCGGGTCTAAACCCGGCACTTGTGAGACCAAGTGTTTGATTATCTCTACCGCCAAATCATCTGAACGGTAGTTTTTGAATCCGCCTTTCTTCGCTTTTCCTACTGCGGATCTATATGCTTTTACTATGTATGCATCCATGTTTTTATAGATGTGAGACTTTGAGATGTGAGATGTGAGACTTTTTAATTTTCTACGAAAATTGTTTTTCCTCCCCACTCACTTTACTATCACTTCAATTCTTTCACTAGTTTTCTTCTAAAAGAAAATAGCATCTTCTGAATCTCGTCAATCTCTCTTGATAGATAATTCAATTCTTGTTCATCAATGAATTCCAAGTCGTATGCCAAGATAAGCTGCGATTCTAATTCGCAAGCTGAACCTTGAGCTATATCTAAGAAACGAATCAATTCCTTGTCAGTACCTCTTCCGCAGCCTTCGGCAATATTAGAAGATACAGAGACTATAGAACGCCTAATTTGATTCGTCAAACCAAAACGTTCTTCTTTCGGAAATTTATCCGTTACTAAATAGGTCGATTTTGTCAATATTCTAGCCTTTTGCCAGAATTTTAATTCTTTGAAATTATGCATTGTATAGAGATTTTAAGATTAATAGATGTGAGATATGAGACAATATTCTCTTAAATCAAGCTGCTGCAAGCAGCTCTAAAAAGTCTCACATCTCACGTCTTAAAATCTCACATCTTAATTCCGAAGCGGCTTATTCGTCTGCAACATATGCTGAATACGCGCTAAGGTTTTCGGTTCTGCGGCAAGGCTCAAGAAAGCTTCGCGTTCTACATCGAGTAGGTATTGCTCGCTTACTTTTTGAGTACCAGTTAAGTCACCACCACAAAGAACGAAGGCTACTTTCTTCGCAATCTTAATGTCGTGTTCGCTAGCGTATCGACCGAGCAATAGCTCATTTGCTGCTGCGTAGAGTGTACCTAAGCCACCACGTCCGAGCACGGTAATGTCATTGCGTGATGCAGGTTGCGTGTATCCGTCGGCTAGTTCCAGCACTTTTGCTTTTGCTTCGCCGATATTACGCATCGTATTTGGTACAACGCTATCTTTCTGATTGAAATAACCTTTATTAAAGGCATCTGCTGCCGATGTTGCTACGCTTGCGGTAGCAATGGTGCGAAATTTCTCAATCAAGGTAGGCATCATAACATCGCCTTGGAAGAAAGAATCCGATGCACGTAGCGCAAATTCTTTCGTACCACCACCACCAGGCAATAGTCCAATACCTGCTTCTACTAAACCGACATAGGATTCTGGAGAAGCGATAACCGCATCACAGTGCATTGCCGTTTCGCAACCACCACCAAAGACAAAGCCTTGTGTAGCTGCTACCACAGGAATGCTTGAATAGCGACAACGCATCATGGCTTGTTGGAAGGCATTAACTGCGAAATCGAGGTCATTCCACTCCTTTTGGAAGGCTAATTGAGCAATTGCAAATAGATTTGCGCCTACGGAGAAGTTTTGAGCATTGTTTCCAATGACCAAGCCTTTCCAGTCGCCTTCTTCTGCTATTTTGATTGCTTCCTCGATGCCACGTAGTACCCCTTCTCCTATAGAGTTGGCTTTGCTACGAAACTCTAAGCACAAGACACCATCTCCAATATCGTGGAGTAGGACTTCTGTATTTTTGAATACAGGAGCTTTATCGCGGAAATTATCAAGAATGATAAAGTCTGCACTACTTGGTACTACTTTATAGCTTTTGGATGGAATGTGGTAGTATTTATGCTGACCACCTTCGCGCTTGTAGAAGCTCGTATTTCCTGCTGCCAACATTTCTGTAACCCAAGCGGCTACACTTTCACCATTGGCTTTGGCTGCTGCGACCCCTTCTGCTACGCCCATCACGTCCCAATACTCGAATGGTCCCATTTCCCACGCATAGCCTGTACGCATCGCATCATCAATGCTGTAGAGGTGATCCGTGATTTCAGGAATACGATTTGCAGAATAAGCGAAGAGTCCTCCAAAGTATTCTCTTAAGAAAACACCCGCTTTATCTTCAGCATCCATCATCGCTTTTACACGATGTGGTGCAGAATCAATGCCTTTTGCAGACTTAACACTTGCAATCTTCGGACGAACGCTAGGACGATATTCTACCGTCTTCAAGTCTAAGGCTAGAATAATGCGACGACCTTTTTCATCCTTATCCTTGGTACGCTTATAGAAGCCTTGCCCCGATTTACGTCCAAAGTATTTATTGTCTAATAAATATTGTAGGTATTTCGGATTAGGTGTATCCTTTATTGTTGAGATATACTCATCATCCTTACCACAGCTCTTCTTCACGAAGCTTACTACCTTATCATTGGTATCCAGACCCACCAAGTCTTGCAACTTGAAAGAACCCGTCTTCGGACGTGCGATAGCCGGCCCTGTGATTGCATCCACTTCCTCTATCGTAAGGTCGTGCTTTTCAGTCAATTCCAGCGTTTTGATCCCTGAATAGACACCGATACGATTCGCGATAAAGGCAGGTGTATCCTTGCACAATACCGTTTGCTTACCAAGGTACTTATCGCCATAGTTCATCAAGAAGTCGGTTACTTCTTCTGACGTATCTGCGGTAGGAATCACCTCGAATAGGCGCATATAACGCACCGGATTGAAGAAGTGTGTTCCACAGAAATGCTTTTTGAAGTCGTCACTTCTACCTTCTGCCATCAAGTGAATCGGAATACTAGAAGTATTAGAAGTCACCAAAGAACCTGGCTTACGATGTTCCTCCACTTGTGCAAATACCTTCTTTTTGATATCCAAATTCTCAATTACTACCTCAATTACCCAATCACAATCCTTGATTTTGGCAATATCATCCTCGAAGTTTCCTGTGGTGATGCGCCCTGCAAATTTATTATCATAAAATGGTGCAGGCTTGGTTTTGAGCGCAGTTTTTAGTGCGCCATTGGCAATGCTATTACGCGTTGCGCGGTCTTTCTGCTTATCTTCAGGCAAATTTCTAGGTACAATATCCAACATTAGCACTTCTAAGCCAATATTAGCAAAGTGTGCCGCGATACCTGAACCCATAACGCCTGATCCTAAGACTGCCGCTTTTTTTATTCTTCTCATATTAGATGTGAGATTTTAAGATTTGAGACCGCTTCGCTGCGAGACGTTAGATCGCTTCGCTGCGAGATGTGAGACTTTAAACGCGATTATGAAACGGAATATATGCAGTCTCATGTCTCACATCTAATAGTCTTGAGTCTAAAATTAGCGAATTTTCGCTAAACGGAACAAAAGTACAAAAATA
>CALGLY010000194.1 GCA_937959095.1 uncultured Saprospiraceae bacterium | reverse complement strand
ATGGTGTATATTTTTTTGAAATTTTAAAAGGAGATGTGCACCTATTTTATAGGCTTAATAACCAATCATTTATAGTAAATACTTACTGTTTTAGTAAGTTCCAAATTGCCCTTAAAAAGGATGTTGTTTTTTATAGTTTTTTTCTTCAAAAAAATGTTAGTTTTTATCTCCTTTTACTATTGCATAAGCCGCAAAGGAAGCCAGCCAATGCGCACCAGCATATTCCCCCGAATCCATTTTAGTGTAGCTAAAGTCGAAGTGTTCTTTGGCTAGGGCGAGCATTTTATCATTTTTTAGGGCATAACCCATTTCGTATAAACACCAAGCGCGGCTAAAGTTTAGACCATCCAAATGCGCTAATTTTCCATCACTTCTATCACTCACCACAGCTACTTCTAAGTAAGCGGCAGGGTTTTCTTGAAAGCCAGGTAGAAAGGCTTTTAGCCAAGTTTTGAATTCTGCTTGTGGCAGCACTTTTTGCATCAAAGAGGCTTCTTCTAGGCAGGGTGAAAGGAAGTCGAAGCCACTAGGTTCCCAAGTGAGGGGACAATTGACATCTTCACTATAATAAATGCGTGCTTTCTCTTCTATTTTTCGGGCGAGGGTGCTATCGTGCTTTTCTGCATATTCATACGCAAAAGCGAGTCCGAAAGCGGTATTGGTATGTTCGCCCACTCGGATAGGGTAGTTGAGTTTGTCTAGGAATTCAATATATTTATTAGCTAATAAATCGGTGAGTGGCTGCAAGTTTTCGCGTAGTGCTGCGGCTTCAGGATGTTTCCAATCGGCAAGGGCTTCGTCGAGTTTCAGCAACCATGCCCAGCCATAGGTGCGCTCATAGTTTTTGTTGTGTTTATCTTGGAAATAGGCGACTTCTGTAGCTATATTTTCTTTTGTAATATTTGCTTTTAGCTTTGCTAAGATAGCATCATGTTGTTCAAAATCGGGGAAGCGCGAAAGCAGCGTTACTAATGTCCAATGCCCATGAACGGCGGAATGCCAATCGAAACAGCCATAGAAAGCAGGGTGCAATTCACTTGGTTGTGCGAGGTAGCTACTATCTCCTAGTACTTGTCCTAGCTTATTGGGATACTCCTGATTGATGCAATCATAGGCGAAGTGATAGAGGTAGTCGGCTTTCTTTTCATCTAGTACCAGGAAGCTTTCAGGGTTTAGTTCTGTTGCTTCGGATTCAGAAGGAATTGGCGTTTCGCAAGCGAGGGATAGGATTAGTGCGATAAGGAGTGGAAAGTACTTCATAGTGTTGTTTTCTCATAGTACTTCGTACTATGTTGGTACGTGTCGTCCCTGCTTGCAGCAGGCAAGCCTTTGGGACTTTTATAAAGTATAATGCTACAAAGAAATTTGCTAAAAAACAAAATGGGCTACCAACTATTAAGTCAGTAGCCCACTTTGATTAGGTCTGTTTAATCTATCAAATAGATTTGATGATTAAATTTATCTTCTATCTTAGAAAGAATACTTAGCAGAAAGATTCCAAGTAAGACCATTTCCATTCAATACACCAAATGCATCTGATTGATTCAAATACTCATTATTTAGTACATTGTATACGTTTGCTCTTAGTGCTAGACCGTTACCATTAAGATCAAAGAAATAGCCAACACTCAAGTCTAAAAGACCGTAAGATGGTAATAGTCCTATATCTTCTGTAATGTAAACAGCTCCACTATCAAAATTATTTCTTCTGTATAACTTGTCGTAGAAGTTATAATCTACGTCAATTGTAAAGTTATCAATAGGCTTGAAAGCTATACCTGCACCAATTGAAGTTTGAGGTGCTTGCCAGATATGTACATCATCCAATTTGATTCCGTCTTCTTCTCTCAACAATACCCCTGTATCATCATTGAAAACAGTAACACTTTCAATGTCATCATACGTCCAATCACCGAAAGAAGCATATCCTTTAAGGGTTAAGTTATTCAATTTATAACCTAAATCAAATTCTAAACCTCTGTGCGTTTGCTGGATTCCTCTTTCTATGTTCAACTGATTGAAATCATCTTCCTCATCATCTGGCGTGTTATTGTCATTCACAAATACAGATGTGTTCGTTCTATTCCCCCAACTTGTGTTGTATAAATTGACATTTGCATAAAAGTCTTTACGTCTCAATTTGTACCCAAGCTCCATTCCAAATACATCTTCATTGTCAACCTCAGGACTTAGCAATGCATTAGAATATCTAATGTTTTCAAAGATATTATCTAAGAATGGTTGTCTGCTGTAGTATCCCACATTAGCAAAGATAGTATTGAAATTATCAGGACTAACAGATGCACCACCTTTCACATTGTAACCAATTTTACTCACCTTCTCTGATTGGCCTTGGTCTGCCCATCTTCCAGTTCTTTGGTAAGATTGATTACTCAAAGCACCTTGCGCAAAAATTGTCCATACATCTGTTGCATATTCCAATTGCGTAAATGCTCCTTGATAGTTAATGTTTTCAGAATAATCATATGCAATTCTTTCATCTTCATCCGCAAAATTGAATAAAGCTCCCCAAGGACCTGGGTTAAACGAAGAATTTACGACATAATCACTTCCTCTAGTTGCGTGTCTGAATGAATCTTGCCATCCATCTAAGCCTAGTAAATTAGCAAATTGTCTGAAGTGATCTCCAGTGTACCATCTTAAATCTACACCTGCACTCCATGTTAGTTGGTCACTTAGTGCTGTTTCGTATTTGGTAACATTACCATACCATTGGTGATTATTCATAGATGCTCTAATCGCATAATTATCACTGAAACCACCAATTCCATCATCATCCGCTAGATTTGCAGCATTGATAGCATCAAAATCTACGCCACCATCTGCAGTTCTTATTCTATTACTAGAACTTCCGTAAGGACCTGTTCCGCCACCTCTACCAAAAGAAGCATATAATACAGAGGATAAAGTAGAGCTAGAATTAATATCATAATCCCAAGTTAGATTTAGGACTGGCTTATGATAAAAATTTCTTCTTTCTGATTCCCATTCTCCATTAAATTCTCCATAGTGTTGGTTAAATTTAGGGTTTTCTTCTAGTGTCTCTTCACTTTGAGACCATCTTTGTCCGTGCCATTGTGGAGCACCTGTAAGCAAGAAGTTGAACGTACTTTTTTCTGATGGCTTATACCCTACAGAAAAGAAGTAATTTTGTCCTTGTCCTCTTGTACCTTCTGCCCATTTGTTATCTGCTTGCCAATGATCTAGCAAAAAGGAATAAGCCCACTTGCCTTTTAGACCAGAGTTGTAAGCAACAGTACCTTTCAGGTAATTATCGTTACCGTACATTACTCTAGCATAGCCACCTTCTTGATTGTCAACTGATTTCATAACAATATTAACGGTTCCTCCTACAGAAGAAATCGCTAATTTAGAAGAACCCAATCCTCTTTGTATTTGAACAGCATTAGCAACATCAGACATACCAGACCAATTTGACCAATACATTCTACCATCTTCCATACCATTGATAGGTTGCCCATTCAATAAGAAAGCGGAGTTTCTTTGACCAAATCCTCTCAAAAACATTTGAGAATCACCAAAGCCAGTTTGATTTGAAACATAAACAGATGGTGTGTTTTTCATTAATTCTGGAAATTCAACATTTCCTACACCTTTTGCCTGAATAGTTCTTGCGGTAATAGTAGAAACCGCTACAGGTGTTCTTCGATCTTTTACAATATCTACCGTTCCTGTTACAACTACTTCATCTAGTCCGAAAGCAGAAGAATTCATAGCAATCGTTCCTAAATCGCCTTCTTTTCCTTCTATACTGATAGTTTGTTCTTCCAT
>CALGLY010000193.1 GCA_937959095.1 uncultured Saprospiraceae bacterium | reverse complement strand
TTTTATTATTATTTTCATTTTTAAACTCATGTTGAGTCAACAAATATTTAGAACTACCTCAGTCATGCAGATAAAACAAATAGTAGTTACGCTAATCTTAGCGGCATTTACTTCGACGATGTGGGCGCAGAAAACGACCATATTTACGGAGGCAGACCGAGCATTTAAGCACGGTTTGGAACTCTTCGACAAGGGCATTTACGGTGCAGCACAGCAATCGTTTCAAGAAGCGATAGACCTGCTACAGCCCGTCAATGAAGCGGAGTCCAATCTTTTGAAAACGCAATCCAAGCTCTATGTGGGGCGTTGTGCGGTTCGGCAAGGATTACCCGATAGTGAAAAAATAATGCTCGACTTCATTCGTGAAGCTGCGCCTGATCCTGCTTCCAACCAAGCCTTAATAGAATTGGCAAATTATTATTTCAGCATTAAAGACTATGCGAAGGCAGTCCAGTTTTATGGGCAAGCTCCGAGCAATAGCCTTACGCGCGATGAATTGAGTGAAGTGAAATTCAAGATGGGTTATGCCTATTTTGCACAAAAACAATTCGGACTTGCCAAGAAGAATTTTAATCAAATCAAAGGTATACAGGATGAGAATTATTACTATCCGACGCATTATTATTTAGGTTTGATTAATTTTTATGACGGAAAATACAGCCAAGCGATCAGTAACTTCAAGATAGTGGAGCGCGATCGTTCTAAAAAATATAAATCGGTCTTACCTTATTATTTGACACAAATTTATTTCTCGGAAGGTCGCTACGATGATTTACTCGCCTATGCGATTCCGAAACTGAATGAAGGCGTAGTCAAAAACCAAAAAGAGATTAATCAACTCATTGGGCAAACCTACTTCGAGCGCGAACAGTATTCCAATGCCTTGCCTTATTTGGAGCGGTATGCGGAGAGTTCGAGTAAGATGCGGGAGGAAGAGTTTTACCAATTGGGAGTTGTCTATTTGGAAAATAATCAGCCTCGAAAGGCAATAAAATACTTTGAAGAACTCACGAATGCAGATAGCGAATTGGGACAAAACGCGCTCTACAATCTAGGACGTTTGTATCTTCAAATTGGAAATAAAAAAGCCCGCAACTCTGCCCGCAATGCTTTCGGTGCAGCCTCGCGGATGCAATACGACGAAATAATTCAGGATGAAGCCTTGTTCAATTATGCAAAGCTTTCTTATGAATTGAAATACGAGCGCGAAGCGATTAATGCCTTGCGAAGCATCACCACCGATTCGCGTTACTATACCGAGGCACAGACCCTGATGAGTAAGATTTTCTTGGATACGCGCGACTATGAACGTGCTATTGCGACTATAAAGCAACTACCATCCAAGACCCCTGAACTCCGAGAAGCATTGCAAAAAGTAACCTACTTCCGAGCAGTGCAACTCTATAATGCAAGCAATTTGAGTGGCGCAGAAGAGTATTTCAAAAACTCTTTGGAAGATCCCGTTGATCCTACGACCAAAGCCCTTGCTATTTTTTGGTTAGGTGATATTGCACATCAAAATAAGGACTACAACAAGAGTAGCCAACTGATGAACCAATTCCTTACGCTTGGTCGTCCCTTGCAGTTGCCTAATGAATCGGCGATTTATACCGCTAATTATATCTTAGGGTACAATTACCTAAAGCAAGATAATTACACAGGCGCATTGGGTTATTTTGAAGGAACACTAGAAGATATTCGCCGTCGCCGTGCATCTAGTTCGCCCACGCCAGCAGAGAATGAAGTGAAAGGCGATGCTACGCTACGCCTGGGAGATTGCTTATTTAAAGGCAATCGCTACGACGCGGCTTTGCGCTATTATAATGAAGCTATCAATAATCGTTATTCAGGCTTTGTATATGCTTTATATCAAAAAGCAATTATTCAAGGACTGCAAGGAAATGACACGGGTAAAATTGTAGCCTTAGAAAATCTCGTAGATAAATATCCGCGCTCTGAATATGCCGATGACGCGCTCTTGCAATTGGGTGTAGCCTATCAGAGTATGGGCGAACTGAATAGAGCAGTTGCGCCATTGGAAATTTTGGTACGTGACTATGGTAAAAAATCGGATCTAGTCAATCAAGCATTGATTCAATTAGGTTTGGTGAAATATAATCAAGGCGAATTGGAAGAAGCCGTAGAATATTACAAAAAGATATTCTCGAACAATCCAGAACCGAATGAAGCACAAGCAGCCCTGCGCGCACTAGAGGAAATCTATGTGAATGACATGGGAAATCCGGATGCGTATTTGGCTTTCTTGAAAACAACAGGCTTCGATGTGGATAGTGCCGAGCGCGATGCAATTAGCTTCCGTGCAGCAGAGGCGCAGTTTGAAAATGGAAACTATCAGCGCGCTATCGACCAATACACTTCTTATATCAGCAAATACCCAACGGGGCAACAAGTTATTTTAGCGCATTACCGCCGAGGTGATGCTTATAGCCAACAAAAGCTATTTTCTAATGCCCTTTTGGATTATGAATATGTGATTAATCGTGGACAAAGTCGCTACTATCCGAAAGCATTGGAGAAAGCTGCTTTAATTGCTTATAATTCAGAGCAAGATTTCCGTCGTGCCTATAATCACTACTTGAAATTAGAAGAAATAGCAGAGAACGACCAAGTCCGTTTGGTTGCACAAATTGGTGCATTGCGTTCTGCTTATCGTGCGAATTTGACCGATGAAATCTTCCAAATAGCAAGTAAAGTAGCCAACAATTCGCAAGCGAGCAGTGCAGAACGTGCACAGGCGAATTTCTACTTAGGAAAAGTGGCTTACGACCGCAAAGATTATGGAAAAGCCCTTTCTGCTTTCAACCAAGTAGTAGCGAATAGCGACAATGAGCAAACCGCCGAAGCGCGTTACCTCATTGCATACATTCACTACTTGCAGCGCGACCTAGACAGAGCGCAAGAAATCGCAATCAACTCCAATAGAGAGAGTTCGAGTTATCCGTTTTGGGTAGCGAAGAGTGTGATTTTATTAGCGGATATTCTGACGGAGAAAGGCGATTTATTCAATGCTCAAGCTACGCTAGAAGCCTTATTGGATAATTATGATGGCGATGCAGACTTAATAGCAAGCGCGCAAGAAAAATTGCGTGTGCTGAATAAGCGTATCGAAGGCAGCAGTCGTATTGATAATAACTCTTCGAATGAAATCATCTTCGACGAAGGCGGAAACAATTAATTTGTTCAATTAATAATTAACAATTAATAATTAATAATTTTTTTGTCGTGTTCCGCACGGATTTACAATCCGCTATTTGGTTTTTGAAGATTTTA
>CALGLY010000192.1 GCA_937959095.1 uncultured Saprospiraceae bacterium | reverse complement strand
CTATCAGATGGCTCTAGTGCATTGTATGCTAAGTTAGCGATAAAGTTACCCGCAGCCAATAGTACCAATCCGAAGAAGATGCTACCAGACATGTCTAGGATATTGCTTAACATTCCGCTTAATTGTGTAAATTCTAGTCTTTCCATTGCTGTGATAAGACCGAAGAACATAATGAAGAAGAAGCCAGCATCAGCCGCTAATTTACTTAAAGAACGATTGCCAAATACTTCGCCCATACCCATACGCATTGGTAATTCATCTGCTTTCACATTGAATAACAATTGACGTAAGATTTGAGTAACATATTTACCTACTATGTAGAATACAATCAGTACGATAGCCGCCGCTAAAATCTTAGGGATGGCATTCACTAATTGGCTCAACATCATTGTTGCAGGCTCAGAAATCGCTTTCATGTTCAAGGTATCCAAAGAGGTAATAAGGATAGGAATGAAGATGATAAGGAATACGATTTGCTTCAATAGACGTGTTACATCGAATTCGCCTGTAAGTCCTAAGCGGTCAGAGTAACGTTCTACAGTACTACTACCTAGTCCTACTACTTCAGAAGCAATAGTTGCAATAAGGTAACCTGCGAAGCCAATAACACCTGCTGCTACAATATTAGGCAAGAAGCCTAAGAACTTAGAAAGCATGTCTTGTAAAGGTGCTAGAACGTTCTTAACGCCTAACATTTCGAGTACCACTAACAAGACGATAACCATCAAGATGTAATAAACGAACTTCTTCACAACTCCTGCTAGATCAATGCTAGAGCCTTGTGCCTTTAAGCGATCACCAAGTCCACTACCGCCAATCAATCTGCCAGCTAATCCACTGACAAATTTAGCGATAAACATACCTACTATTAAAGTAAGGATTGCACCTAGTACACTAGGTAACAGACCACTTACTGATCCTAAGAAATTTTCGTAATAAGCTTGTAAATCCATGATAATATTAAATGATTTCCCTGTTTAAGATGATTTGAATCACATGGTTTTTGCAACCATTAATGCAGTTGTGACGTGAAGGTTTCTTAAAAGTATCATAAAATGACAACTTTATTTAACATTTTTTTGATTTTTGAGACATAGACAAATCAAAGAACAGGCTTTAGAAAAAAAGCCTTGAGCTTCGTAATTCGCTCCAAATGAATAAAATAAGTACTTTTGATACTATCAAAAAAAATAAGATATATGAAATATAGCCTAACTTTTTCACTTATATTATTTGTTTTTTTATCTGTAAATGCCCAACAACACCATGAAAATCATACGGTTTTCGGTATAAATAAGGAAACACCGCATGCTCACTTCTTCTCTTATAAAAATGAGCAACTCGCTCTACAAAATACTCCAGAGAAATCTGCTTACTATCAATCCTTGAATGGCTTATGGAAATTCCATTGGACACGCAATCCAAATAATAGCCCTACGGATTTTTTTCAACCCACTTATGATGATAGCAATTGGGCCTATTTTCCTGTGCCTGCCAATTGGGAAGTGCATGGCTACGGCTACCCTATTTACTTAGATGAAAAATATCCGTTCACCACTACTTGGCCCAATGTTTCGAAAGAGTATAATCCAGTTGGTTCGTATAGACATAGTTTCGAAATAAAGAAGAGTTGGAAAGAACGAGAAGTGTTTTTATACTTTGGGGCGGTGAAATCTGCCCTGTATGTGTGGATAAATGGAAAAAGGGTAGGTTTCTCTCAAGGATCAAAAACACCTGCTGAATTTAACATTACACCTTATATTAAGGAAGGAACAAATCAAATTGCTTTACAAATTTATCGCTGGAGCGATGCCAGTTATATAGAGAGTCAAGATATGCTACGCCTATCAGGAATCGAGCGAGAAGTCTATCTCTATGCTGTTCCTAAAACACGCATTCGAGACTTCTCCGTGAAAGCACAATTAGATGAAACCTATACCGATGGGTTACTAGAAACAACCATAGAAATAGAACAAGAAGAAAACAAAGAAAAAGAACTACTCCTTGAAGTAAACCTTTATGATCCAGCGGTTTCTTATCAAACTATTTTTACAGGAATTAAAACGATAAAAAATAATGCAAAAAACAATAAAAATGTGACGCATAAAACACAACTAAGTACTATAAAGCAATGGTCAGCAGAAAACCCTAATTTGTACTATTTAGAACTAAAATTGTACGATAAAACAAGTGGAGAACTCCTAGAAGTCATCGGAGATAAAATAGGATTTCGGACAGTGGAAATCGTAAATGGGCAATTGCTTGTGAATGGAAAAGCAATTTATATACGTGGTGTAGATAGGCATGAAACACACCCACTCACAGGACATGTCATTGATAAAGACCTGATGCTGAAAGATATCCAACTGATGAAGCAACATAATATTAATGCCGTGCGTAGCGCACACTACCCCAACCACCCCGATTGGTACGACCTCTGCGACGAATACGGCTTGTATGTAATAGATGAAGCCAATATAGAAAGTCATCCTTTGGCAAATTCGGAAGATACCCAAATCGGAAACGAAATGAGCTGGTTATCTGCCCACCTTGACCGCACCCAACGGATGTTTCACCGAGATAAGAATCATCCGTCTATTATTATTTGGTCGCTAGGCAATGAAGCAGGGCATGGAAAGGTCTTTGAAGCGACTTATGATTGGCTAAAAGAGCAGGA
>CALGLY010000191.1 GCA_937959095.1 uncultured Saprospiraceae bacterium | reverse complement strand
TGCTTGTAGCAGACAAGCCTCGAATACTAAAAAAATAAGCTTAGTCAAAATACAAATAAACTTTTGTTACAGTATACTAAGTATCAAAGTCTAAATTTCAGTATTCACACAAAACTTTAGTACGACATGAAGAAGTCCTCTTTTCTTTACGCCTTTGCTTTTTTGGCATTTATTGGTAGTATTTATGCGTTTCGTGCAGACAGTGCAACCGTACCTGTAGAAGAAATCTCCCCCTTTAAGTGGTACACAATGGAAGAAGCACTAGTAGCAAATAAGGAAAACCCTAAAAAATTCTTTATTGATGTCTATACCGACTGGTGTGGTTGGTGCAAAGTAATGGATCGCGAAACCTTCTCTAAAGAAGAGGTGAAAGCCTATTTAGCAGAGCATTTTTATCCTGTAAAGCTAGATGCAGAACAGCGTGAAACGATTACCTTTAAAGGCAAAGAGTACCAATATATGACAGGCACAGGACGACGTGGTATTCATCAATTGGCGTATGAATTATTGAAAGCACGTCCGAGTTATCCAACGATTGTCTATTTGGATGAAGAATTAAATCCTGTGCATTATACTAATGGATTCAAGAAGCAAGCACAACTAGAACCTGAATTGAAATTTGTAGCAGAAGAAAAATATAAAAAAGTAAGTGCAAAACGCTAGCAGCACGATTCTATTTTAAGAAAAACACTGGTGCATTGTCAAGTATGAAATGAGGGGTAATCATTGGTGGGTCTTTTTCCGCTACTCTTCGTTACAAAATTCGGCTTCATAAGCCGTTATGTTCCAAATTTTGCGCCTAGATTAGCGAAAAAACACGCGCAAGCTACCCACCATTTCATACTTGACAAAGCACTAGTCCGAATTAGAAAGAAATCCGTCTTGCATTCTATTGCGAGATGGATTTTTTATTTAACTTTGAAAAACGGTGAGCGACCGCCCTATAGACTTGACGGCCAAGGCGAAGCCGACCATCTTAAAAAAAAAAATCCCTTATGGAGCAAACACTCAGTATCAAAACATGGGCAGAAGAAGACCGCCCGCGCGAAAAACTTGTAAAAAAAGGCAAGCAAGCCCTTTCCAATTCGGAGCTTTTAGCGATTTTGTTAGGTTCAGGTTCACGTTCTGAATCGGCAGTCAGTTTGGCGCAACGCATCCTACAAGCCTCAGATAATAACCTCAATGAATTAGGACTACAGCCCTTAGTAAAACTCATGGAATTTAAAGGCATCGGCGAAGCCAAAGCTATCACAATAGCCGCCGCTATGGAACTCGGACGACGCAGACAAATGACCGCACCTAAGGAACGTCCTCAAGTCCGTAGTAGTAAAGACGCTTTCGATGCTGTTGCTTCCTTGATGGATTTACCACATGAAGAATTTTGGATTTTACTCCTCAATCAGTCCAACCTTATTCTAGGAAAAGAACAAATCAGTCTAGGTGGCACAGCAGGCACGGTGGTCGATGCTAAAATTTTGTTCCGCAAGGCGATACAAGGAGAGGCTTCTTCCATTATTTTGGTGCATAATCATCCATCGGGCAATTTGCAGCCAAGTCAAGCTGATTTAGACATCACACAGAAACTAAAATCGGCGGGTAAAACACTCGATATTCCAGTCTTAGATCACCTTATTATCAGTAGTAAAGGATATTATAGTTTCGCGGATGAAGGAAAAATGTGAAGCTATGTAATGGGAAGAAATGAAACATCTTGAGTTCATTCACGTATACACAAAAAAAAAGAGCACCGTCGTGGGTGCTCCTTCAAACTCATGAGATTATAATTGCCATAGTAAGTCGTTACAATTTGTTGGTCAGAAGTCATTCATTCTACACTTATTCATTTCCCCTCTTTCCTTCCGACAATACAAATATGGGGACAAAAAACCACCTACTGTAGTACAAAATGATAGATTTCTGTACTTTAAAAAAGCAATTAAAAATACGCAAAATTCTAAAAATCAGGTATTTAAATACAAAAAAATAATTTGTTTTGTATTTACACGTCTAAAAACTGTCTTTATTTCGGTATATTTTTTATTGATTTCTTTAAAAAAAAATCAAAATCTCCTCTTTTTTCTTTCAAATCGTCCTTTTTTCTGAAAAAATAAGCTAATCAAGGATCAGCCACATGATATATGATAAAAATATCAATATTTAAATCGAAACGAAACTATAATTCTGTTTTTTGAATTAAAATCCATATTTTATTTCTTCAATTCCAAAAAAAACGTACCTTAATGAAAATATTTGGAGTGATTGCGATATATATAAGTATTAGGTAGTCACAATTCAACTATTTTAAATTCAAATCTTATTACGGCTCTTTGACAATTTTTGCCACGGACATAAATTAAATCAAAAAAGCGATTGATAATGAGCGTTTTGATTTGATTTTGTTCGTAGAAAATGCAAAAATTGTCAAAGACCCCTTATTACTTTGTTTACAAAGTACTTATTTCTTCACCTTAACTATTTTGTATGAATATTACTTTTGACGAACTGCGCGGCATCAAGCACAAGCTTCCTACAGGCAGTGTAGCGCGCATCGCTAGTGAACTAGGAATTGATGAACAAACCGTTCGTAACTACTTTGGAGCGAATAAATTTGACCAAGGCGACGGTACAGGAAAACATCTTGAACCTGGACCAGGTGGAGGTGTTGTAAGTCTTCAAGACACAAAAATATTAGACGTAGCTCGTAAGATTATTAGTGAACAACAAAATTAAATGTAACTATGAATAAGTAGAAGTGAGATTCTTTAAATAGCAGCTTGTCAAAGCTTCTAATCTACTTACAGGAGTGTACGATGGAAAATTGGACTATTAATTTTCTAGCGGCATTCATTATTAAAACACTTTAGGGTAAAAAAAAAGCATCCCATTCCAACTTATGTCAGGAATGGGATGCTTTTTTTTTAAGAACCTATTTTTAGGTAAAAGATTTGAGCTGTTATGCTAGGCAAACAATGTCTCAAATCTTATATCTACTAATAGAAACGAGAGCGATTATCTTCTACATTTGCTGTTTCGCGCAATTGCTTTGGCAATAACAACGGAACTTGTGCTTTTGTAGATTGCGAAATCGTTTGGCGCACTTGTGTGATATTAGCAGGCGTGATATTCTTAGGCTTATTTACCACCTTTATCATATACACTCCATTATCACCACCTATTGCTTCCGATGTTTGTCCTTGCTCTAGTTGCATTGCTCTAGCTACTACTTTTGGTTCATTTCCTAGCCCTGCGATGAAGCCTGAAGAGAAATTCACATTCTTCGTAGTATCTATGCTTGCACCATATTGTGCAGCGATGCTGTTCATATCTTTTCCTTGTACTGCTCCCAGTATAAGATCTGTTTTCTTCATATTGATAACCTGTGGCTCAATATCATCACGAATGCTTGCTACGCTAGGCATACCTGCACCTTGAATACCTTTCAGAGCAGCAACTACATACTTATTGTTGTAGTAGTTTACCTCGTCTTGGTAGATATAAACATCTGGTGAAACACCGCCTACTTCTGCATTCGGTCCGAATGCCCAACGCACCATATCGCGTGAAGACTGTCCTGTACCCAATACGCCCATATTGAAGTCATTTCGCTTCAAGGCTTGCGAAGTTTCGAGTTCTAGGTTATCATTTGCTGCTACGGCTTGTAATAAGCTTTCGCGTGTTCTATTCGTACTAGCAAATTCTAGTGCTTCTTTATAAAGATTATTCTGTGTCTCTTCACTTGGCACAATAGCATTCTTTATAAATAAGACTTGCGCACCTCGCTCATTCGTATCGTACTTTCTGCCCATTATTTCAATGAGGTGTACACCGAACTGCGACCCCACTACATACATCTTACCTGGCTCACCAGAGTAGAATAGTACATCATTGAATGGCTTCACCATACGACCTGGTGCAGCATAATCAAGCATACCACCTTTTGCACCTGACCCTGGGTCTTGACTAAACTTAATCGCTAAAGAGTCGAAAGAAGATACACCTGTTTCGATAAGGTTCTTCAAGCTATCAACTGTACGACGGGCAGCCATGAATTGCTGTGGATCATTTTGCGCACTAATCAGAATATGACGCGCTTGTACTGAATCAGGAATGATTTTACGATCTAATACTTTTGCTAATTCGTAAGCACCATCCTTCATGTATGGACCATACACGCTACCTACTGGCATACTGAATACTGTATCCGCTATAGAAGCATCTAAATCAGCCTTCTTTAAGTACGTATTATCGAATGTGCCGTAGTTATTTTCTACGAATACCGTGTCATTAGGTGTACTTCTGAATTCTGCCGCTGTCTCATTCATGGTCTTCAATAGGTTCAGCGTATCTGCTGCACTTGGTGTCACATTGAAGGTAGCATACTCGATACGACGCGTTTCTTCGTCTTGCATGTATCGAGCTTTATTTTTAGTTAGGTAGCTTTGGAAGTCATTATCATCCAATGAAACATCACTATTTTCGATAGCATCAAATGGTACTTGCACATAAGCAAAATCTACAGTAGAGTACTGATCGTTGCTTGCCATCTCCGCCATCCACTTTGGTGCGTAGAGTGCTTTTGATACGAGGTTACCTATTTTTGTTTTCAAACGGTCTGTCTGAATTTCTTTTTCTTGATGTGCCCAAAAACCACGAATTGATGGATCGGTAAGTTCATTATTTTCAATAGCCGTCTTGAAGCCATCCAAACGTGCACGATCCAATTGGAAGGTATTTGGATCACGGAAGCGTTGCTGAATGATAGGACTTACATCCGTACCGAATTGCAAATCCATCAACTCATCTTGCGATATTCCTAAACCCAATTCCTCTGCTTCCTTTTTTACTAGTGTTTCATCTACATAGTAGTTCCACAAAAATTCACGCTGACTGTAGGTATCTCCTCCTGAATTGCGGTAAAGCAACTGCTCTGTTCTTGTGAATTCATTTATGCTTATTTTGCGTCCGTCAATGTTTGCCATTGTAGCTGCATCACTACCAAACACGCTGGTTTGTCCTGATGTCATATCCATCATGATAAACCCAATCAAGCCTAAGGCAAGTAGGAATACCAACAACCAACTATTTCTCCGAATTTTTCCGATTAAAGCCATTCTATATATTAATTGTAGCTATTAGCTTTTGGCAATTTGCTGACGTTGAAATAAGTCAAGCAAGCATGATTTATTTATTAAAAAAACTATGAAAAAATGCTAGCCAAAAGCTAATAGTGAAAAGCAAATTGTGCTACTTTCATTTTTAGCGATGCAAAAGTAAATGTTTGCCTCGTATTTTCAAACCGTATTTCAAGCTGTTATATACTTATTATGGTGTATCGGTGCTTTTTTAACGCTAAAACGGCTGAAAACACTAAATTTTGCCTCTTTTTAGTCTAAAACTCCTCTACTCTCTTCAATTAGTCGCCTCAAATAAGCCCTACTTTTTAGCAAACGGCTTCCATACCAAGAGAATACTTCACCATCTACTAGGCAAATGTGCGTATCAGGTAGGCTTTTTTGCAGTTCCAAAATATGTTGTTTTTTGAAAGGATAAGGCTCGGAAGAAAGAAAGACTATATCGGGTGCAGTAGCCTGTAGTGTGGCTATATCAATTTCAGGATAGCGTTGTTGTTCTGAAAAGCAATTCTGAAAACCACAAGCTTCCAGCATTTCATGTATAAAGGTATTCTTAGCGGCTACCATATAAGGATTTCGCCAAATGAAATAAGCAACTCGAAGTCCCTCTGCTGAAGGGAGTGTTTGCAGCGCATTTCTAGTCTCTTGAGCTAGTTGAGTTGCTACTTCTTTTTTTTGTACGACTTCTCCAATTTGCACTATCATTTGCAAGGCATCTTCAATAGTGTAAATATCGCTCATCCAGACGGGGTACTGCTGCATGAGGTTTTCTATTTGTGCTTTTTCATTTTCTTCTTTATTGCCAATTATCAAATCGGGTTGCAAGGCTGCAATACGATCAATATGATATTGCTTCGTGCCGCCTACTCGGGTTTTGCTCCGAAACCACTCTTCTGGATGAATGCAGAATTTTGTAATTCCCACCACTTCTTCTCTAAGTCCTAAATCGTATAATAACTCTGTTTGGGAAGGGACTAAAGAAATAATACGCTTTGGTGGCGCATCCAAATGAATTTTTCGATTGAGTTGGTCGGTGAATGTTAGCATAATTAGGTATTAAGTATCAGGTACAAAGTATTAGGCAAGAGCTTCCATAAAAAAAGCCGGACACTTTTAAGCATCCGACTTTCTATTATTTTCTAATTTAAATTCATTCTTTTAGAATGCAGACGCTCCAGGGTTTGCATCATTGTAACGCTTACTTACTTCTTTCCAATTTACAATATTGAAAAAGCCATCTATATAATCGCCACGACGATTCTGATAGTTTAAGTAATACGCATGTTCCCATACATCTAAGCCCAATACTGGCTTTCCTGCAATATCATTCACATCCATCAATGGGTTATCCTGATTTGGTGTAGCAGCGACAAAAAGCTTGTCATCTGCATCTACACACAACCAAGCCCAGCCTGAACCAAATTGTCCTAATGCTGCTTTCTTGAATGCTGCTTTTAAGCCGTCCATTCCACCGAAGTCGCGATCAATTGCTTTAGCGATATTCATGCCAGCCGTCAAGTTGCTATCTGCTGCTGGTGCGAGAATACTCCAAAATAAGGCATGGTTGTAAAAACCACCGCCGTTGTTACGTACTCCCGCAGAATGCTTCGATACATTCGCTAAAATATCTTCAATCTTTGCATTGGCCAGGTCAGTACCTTCAATAGCCGCATTCAATTTCTTTGTATATCCAGCATGATGCTTGCCATGGTGAATTTCCATAGTGCGTGCGTCAATATGTGGTTCTAGAGCTTTAAAGTCGTAAGGCAAAGCAGGTAATTCGAATGCCATAATTGGTATAGTATTACTTTAGAAAAGCTAAATATTAGAATGAAAATAATAATGAAAATGAAAATGAAAAAATGAGTCA
>CALGLY010000190.1 GCA_937959095.1 uncultured Saprospiraceae bacterium | reverse complement strand
CTATTTTTTCTTTAAGCAAGGCTTGTCTGCTGCAAGCAGGCAAAAAACGTAGGCATAGCAATAGCTACGGCGAGGCTTTTTAACGCAGCGTAAAGGAAAAAGAGCAAGTAAAATTGGTAGGTTATATTTTACAAGTTCCCTTACTTAATTTATAGCTTCCGGACGACGAATAGTTACCCTTAGGAACAGCAACAAGCCTACTACAAAAAAACTTGCCATCGCCAATAGACTAATTCGCATATTACCTGTCCATTGTTCCACGATACCAAAACTAAATGTACCTGCTACGATAGCCAATTTTTCAAAGACATCATAAAAACTGAAATAGGAAGTTGTATCTTCTGTTTTTTCGGGCATCAGCTTGGAGTAGGTTGCTCTAGAGAGTGCTTGCATACCTCCCATTACTAGACCTACTGCTGCTGCGATATAATAAAAACCAAGTTTGGCTTCGGTAGCATAAGCAGCCAAGCAAATTGCAATCCAAATCATTAACATCACAACTATTGAAAACTTATTACCTTTCCACTCAGATACTTTTGCAAAAAATAGGGCTCCAATAATCCCCACAAATTGCAATAGAATAATAAGGATAATCAATTCGGCTGCACCAAAAGAAAGTTCTTTTTCTGCAAAAGTGCCTGCTAAATAAAGCATCGATTGCACGCCTGCATTGAAAAAGAAAAAAGAAAAAAGAAACATCCGCGTATTGAATTGCGTCCGTATTTCTTTCCAAACACTATACAATTCTTCTAACCCTTTTTTAAACAGATTCCCTTTCTTTCGTTCCGTTGGGTCATCAGGTAAGCGTCGGAATGGAATCTGCGAAAATCCAAGCCACCACAAGCCTACCATTATAAAAGATAAGCGCACTACAATCGTTCCTTCTTGTGGTAGTCCAAACCATTCGGGCTTCTGTATCATCGCTAAATTGACAATAAGAAGTAGAACGCTTCCAAAAAAACCATAAGAAAAGCCTTTTGCACTCACCATATCGTAGCGATCTTCAGTTACAATTTCGGGCAGATAGGCATTATAAAATACTAATCCGCCTGCAAATCCTACCATAGAGAGCATGAACGCACCTGTCCCAAGAATAGTCTGAAAATTATTTTGTGCTAAAGTATTAGTATCCGAAACGCCTGTGAAAAAGAAAAGCATCAAGCAGGCAATGGCTCCAATGCGGGTAAAGATTTTCAGATATCGCTTTTTCCGCCCGCCATAATCTGCCATGCCAGAAAGTAAGGGAGAAAAAGCCGCCAAAATCAAGTAAGTACCTGAGATAGCAAAGGCATATAAGGAGCTATTAGAAATTTCAAAATTTCCAATATTGATAATATCGTAGGTCGATTGGAGATAATAGACGGGAAAAATGGCAGTAGTGATGACAAGTGCAAACGCAGAGTTTGCCCAATCAAAAAACGCCCAACCATTAATCACTTTCTTATCATTCATCACAGAGGTAGCCATGTATTTTATTTGTTTCCTGTCCCCTAAAAAAAGGATAGTGTTCTATTCTAAAACTAGAATTCACTCTCGCAAGTTACATAAAAAATAGAGTTTCACAATTTTCCTATGTATGCACAAATTGTCTCTTCGGCTTTAAGAGCATGTTGGGATTTTTCCTTCCTGAAAACCAAAAGGGCTTTCTCCTTGTAGAAGAAAGCCCTTTTGAAATATAAAAAATTTGAACGCTATTGTTTAAGCAGATCTCTTGCCACCGAAGCGATACCCGACCATAATACGACCTGGCAAATCAATATTGATGCCTGGCAGTGCAGTAAGGTTCAAGTCTGAAAATTCCGTCGTATTCAAAGAACTATTTTCCTTATCTACGTAATCTATTTTATTATTGATAGCGCGTCCGATACCCAAGTCCAATTCAAAAATCAAATTATTTTGACCGACCCACTTATAACCACCTATTAGTCCTAATGCCGTTCTATTCCAATTGAAATCTTCATTTACTTCCGTTGCATTTTCTGCACCAAATTTCGTAGCACGCGTTCGGAAATAAACCCCTGCACTAAAGTTATCCGCACCATGATCCGGCTTGAAATAATAGTGCCCTGCTGCATAAATTACTGCTCCTGAACGCTTAAAATCAATGTCTTCAACGGTAACAGAGCCAAACGTAGAACGAGCACCTAGCTCCACACCTACATTCGGATTGATACCATATTCGACTAAGAGCGAACCGTTTTTTTGAAATACTGGGCGAAGTGGACTGGTTTTCAGGTCGATTGTTCCTTGTGCGAATGCTGATCCTCCTAAGAATAAAAGCACAAATGCCAAAATTGTGTTTTTCATAAGTGATTGTTGTTTTAAATTTGATAATTGGTATTTCTAAAAATGTTTTGTTTTCATTTGGCTAATGGAGCTATAATAATGGGGTCTTTGACAATTTTTGCATTTTCTACGAACAAAATAAAAACGCTCATTATCAATCGCTTTTTTGATTTAATTTATGTCCGTGGCAAAAATTTTCAAAGAACCTAATAATGTTGTAAAACCCTTTTTGTTCTTGCTTTCGTTTTGAATGATGACTCAAAGAAAGGGGGTCTTTTTGGAGTATGCAAACTTGATAACAAAATCACAACAGTTTATCACCCAAAAACAGCACTATTTAAATACCTATTAGGAAGGCATTAACCTGAATTAACATTATTTCGTGTCCTAAGGAACGACTAAAAAATAACTTATAACACTTTTCGATTTCTTTTGAATTTATACTTCGTTAAAAATACTCGCCATAGCCTTGCTATGTCTGCGTTTTTTGCCTCGTCTAAATCCAAAATAAATTCGAAATCTGTTACAA
>CALGLY010000189.1 GCA_937959095.1 uncultured Saprospiraceae bacterium | reverse complement strand
ACCTCCGATTTCACCAATCATGATGATTGCTTCGGTGTCTGGGTCATTCATGAGTAGCTCTACTGCTTCTTTCGTGCTTGTGCCTACTATCGGGTCACCACCGATACCGATGCAAGTCGATTGACCAAGTCCTGCTTTCGTTACCTGATCTACTGCTTCGTAGGTCAATGTACCAGAACGCGACACAATCCCGATCTTACCTGGGCGGTGAATGAAACCTGGCATGATACCAACTTTCGCTTCGCCTGGTGTCATTACACCTGGGCAGTTTGGCCCTACTAAGCGACAATCATGCTTATCTACATAAGCCTTTGCCTTTATCATATCTTGCACAGGAATTCCTTCCGTGATGCAAATAATTACTTTGATACCAGCATCTACCGATTCCATAATAGCATCCGCTGCAAATGGTGGCGGCACAAAAATGATAGATACATCCGCACCTGCTTGCGCTACTGCTTCTGATACGGTATTGAATACAGGTCTGTCCAAGTGTGTTTGCCCACCTTTGCCTGGTGTCACGCCACCCACTACATTCGAGCCATACTCAATCATTTGAGAAGCATGGAACGAACCTTCTTTTCCTGTGAATCCTTGTACAATAATCTTGGAGTGCTTATTTACTAATACAGACATTTATTTTAATTATGAGTTATAAGTGATGAGTTATGAATGGTAAATCTTACAAATTCATAACTCATAATTCATAACTGATTTTACTGTTCTACAATCACGAAAACGTCTTCATCAGACCGCTTCATAAAGTACTTTTCGCGCGCAAATTTCTCCCGATTCAGGTCGAGGTCGCGTTTGTCGCGGCGAATTTCCACAATTTCTTCCTCATAATAAACTTTATCGGCTACTAATTGCTCATTTGTCTGGTATAAATGCCATTGCGTAAACACATCGTGCTTATCAAAAAACAACATCCATATCATAAATGCAATCGCTACCAACACATACCGATTTCGGAAAGGTGCTGGAATACGAAGCAATAAAGTCTGTAAAGGAGGAGATATTGCCATGATTATTAATTTCTACTGAACCATATAAGGCATATAAGTTCATATAAGCAAATTATTCTTTTATGTTCTTATATGCCTTATATGGTTCAATAAAATTATTTTAAAAGAGACTTACCAAGATAAACCCCCGTATCTCCCAATTCTTCCTCGATGCGTAGTAATTGATTGTACTTCGCAATTCTATCCGAGCGAGAAGCTGAACCTGTTTTAATTTGACCAGTATTCAAAGCAACCGCCAAATCTGCAATGGTGGTGTCTTCTGTTTCGCCTGAACGGTGGCTCATTACGTTTGTAAATCGGTTTTGCTTTGCCAAATTTACGGCATTTATTGTTTCCGTCAAGGAACCAATCTGATTTACTTTTATTAAAATTGAATTTGCTGCTGCCGTGTCGATGCCTTTTTGTAGGCGTTCTACATTCGTTACAAACAAATCATCGCCTACCAATTGCACTTTTTTTCCTAGCTTCTTGGTCAGTTTCGACCAGTTTTTCCAATCGTCTTCATGCAAGCCATCTTCTATCGAGAAAATCGGGTACTTATCGCACCAGCCTTTCCAGTAATCTACCATTTCGCTCCCCGTCAGCTTATCGCCTGTAGACGCGCTGAAGTGATAAACGCTTTCGTCTTCTAAGTAAAACTCGGAAGCGGCTGCGTCCATTGCTATCCAAACATCTTCACCTGGGCGGTAGCCTGCTTTTTCGATAGCTTTCAATACGATTTCGATCCATTCTACATTCGAGCCAAGATTTGGTGCAAAACCACCTTCATCACCTACGTTCGTAGAATGTCCTTTCTTTTTCAGTACTGCTTTTAGGTGATGGAAAATTTCCACGCCCATCTGCAAGCCTTCCGAGAAAGAAGCCGCGCCCATAGGCATCACCATAAATTCCTGAAAGTCGATGCTATTATCTGCATGGCTTCCACCATTCAAGATATTCATCATTGGTACAGGGAGCGTATTCGCGCTCACACCGCCTATATAGCGATATAGTTCTTGCCCCGACTCAAACGCCGCTGCCTTTGCTACCGCTAAAGAAACGCCTAGAATAGCATTTGCACCTAGGTTACTTTTATTTGCTGTACCATCCAATTCGCACATCAATTGGTCGATATAGATTTGGTCGAAGGCATCTACGCCCACCAACTCACTATAGATTAGGTCATTGATGTTTTTTATGGCTTTCTTTACGCCTTTTCCCATATAATCCTTGCCGCCATCGCGCAATTCCACTGCTTCATATTTCCCTGTAGAAGCTCCTGATGGTACAGCTGCACGACCCCAGCCGCCTTCTGTTTCCACTTCTACTTCTACCGTCGGATTTCCTCTCGAATCCAAAATTTGCCGTGCATGAATGTCTAAAATGGTACTCATAAAACTTCGGTTTGAATTGAAAATTGAAAATGATAAACTCAATTATCAATTATTAATTTTTTGCTTGTATTAACTGAATGAATTCATCGAAAAGATAGCGCGCATCATGCGGGCCAGGCGATGCTTCTGGGTGATATTGCACCGAGAACGCAGGCTTGCCCTTCACGCGAATCCCTTCTATGGTATCGTCATTCAGGTTGATATGTGTGATTTCTATTTTATCTAAGTTCGCATTAATCGCATCAGGACTTACACCAAAGCCATGATTTTGACTGGTGATTTCGCAACGCCCTGTTCGTATATTCTTTACGGGATGATTAATGCCGCGATGTCCGTGGTGCATTTTATAGGTCGGAATATCCATAGCTAAAGCCAAAATCTGATGCCCCAAGCAGATACCAAAAAGTGGTCGCTCATCAGCTAAGATTTGCTTCGCTGTTTTCACCGCATATTTCATTGGTTCAGGATCACCTGGTCCATTCGACAGGAAATAGCCGTCTGGCTTCCATGCTTTTAGTTCTTTATAGCTTGTTTTAGCAGGAAAGACCTTTATAAAGCAATCGCGCGTCAAGAAATTATTTAGGATATTACGCTTCGTCCCTAAGTCGAGTACTGCCACACGATAGGGTGCATCTTCATTGCCAAGCGTGTACGCTTCTTTGGTACTTACTTTGGAAGCTAATTCCAGTCCTGCCATCGAAGGTACTTTCTTGAGCTTCTTCTGTAGGCTGGATACATTCGTAGTTTCCGAAGAAATGATGCCATTCATCGCGCCTTTACTGCGAATGTGGCGTACGAGGGCGCGGGTATCTATATTGGAAATACCGACTACATTTTCTTCTTCAAAATACGATTGGATAGATGCATCCGCTTGGGCGCGCGAATATTGATTGGTGAAATTTTTACAGATTAAACCTGCTATTTTCACGCCTTCCGATTCCTCTTCCGCGTTTTTTGTGCCATAATTGCCAAT
>CALGLY010000188.1 GCA_937959095.1 uncultured Saprospiraceae bacterium | reverse complement strand
ATATCTTCGCGGACTTTTAAGGTAATTCAATAATTTCGTTCTTTGACAAATCTCGTGGACGAAGAAAAAGTAAGCATAAAAATGTACGATTAAGTAGTGTTATGCTTACTTTTTCTTCGGCTTGGTCACGGGATTTATCATAGAACCAACAATGTAGGTATTGACTCTATCTATAGACATCGGGAATACACGCAGCAAATTGGGCATTTTTGAGCAAAGCGAATTGCGCTACAAAGCCATCTTCGAGCAGCTCACGCCTGCCAATTTGCAAGCCGTTTTAACCAACCATTCTATTGAAAACTGCATCTATTCCACTGTAGCAGGGATAGATGAGACTGCAAAAAAATGGTTAAATGATAACTTCTCGACCGTAGAATTGACGACGAAAACGAGATTGCCATTCAAAAATAAATACAAAACACCACAAACCCTCGGCAAAGATCGTTTGGCGGCAGTGGCGGGCGCATTGCACTTACATCCTGCGGAAAACTGCTTGGTGATAGATGCTGGCACTTGCATCACCTACGATATATTAACCAAAGAAAAGCATTATTTGGGCGGTAATATCGCACCAGGTTTGCAGATGCGCCTCAAGGCAATGCACGAATTTACGAATGCCTTGCCCTTAGTGCCACTTGTGTCTATTGGCGAACCCATCGGGAAAACGACCCAACATGCCATCCAAAACGGTGGTTTATGGGGCGCAACTCTCGAAATGCAAGGCGTAATAGACTGGTGTGCCGACGAGTTTGGCAGCATTAACGTCATTTTAACGGGCGGAGACGCTATTTTTTTTGCAAATCATCTGAAAAGAGAGATATTTGTCCACCAAAATTTAGTCCTTTTAGGATTGAATAAAATTTTAAATCATAATGTCCAATTTTTGGAATAGATTATTAGTACTATCAGGTTTTCTATTGTCTACATCTGTGTTGTTTGCACAGACTACAACTGGGCCAACGAGTAATTCACCTTATTCGCGTTTAGGTTTGGGGGATTTGATAGATCAAAATTTTGCCGCTTCGGCTGGCATGGGTGGGCTTTCAGCGAGTTACCATGATCCTTACCATCTTAATATTCTCAATCCAGCCTCCTACGGTTGGTTGCGCTCTACAGCATTTGAGGTAGGTATGAATTCAGAATATACGCTGCTTAGCGATGGCGAAAACGATACAAATGTATGGGATGGTGGCTTGAATTATATGGCCATTGGTTTCCCGATGCGAAACCCCATCAATGAAACCCTAGATCGAAGAGAGAAAAAATTTGGATGGGGTATGGGCGTAGCACTTACACCCTATAGCAAAGTTGGTTATGATATCGAAAGCATATCAAGTATTCCAGATACAATCACTAGTTCTTTTCAAGGAAATGGCGGTACCTACAAGATAAATTGGGGTACAGGTGTGCGTTACAAAAATCTTTCTGTAGGATTGTCCTTGGGGTATTTTTTCGGCAGAATAGACAACCAACGTCTTAGCTTCTTGGAGGATACTGATAATACTTCTTCTTATTATTACAATGACTTCATTGATGGAATTAGCGTAAGTGGTGTTACTTGGAGTGGAGGTATTATGTACGATTGGGTATTTAAATCACAAAACGACAAGGGCGCACTAGTGGCAAACGGTAAAAAAATAACGATTGGATTGCATGGTAATGCCGCGCAAGAGTTCAATACGACCACGAGCAAATTGTACCGTCGCCTGTATTCTGTTACTTTAGGCGACTTGGCAAGAGATACCATTACCAATATTCAGGATGAAAAAGGTATAGGAAAACTTCCCTCTGAACTCTCTTTTGGGTTTCAATATCAAGATGAAAATAAGCTGCGAGTAGGTTTTAACTATACTTTAGCAAATTGGAGCGAATACGTGAATCCCTCGCAGTCATTGGCTTTGAGCAATGGATCTAAGGCTTCAGTAGGCTTGGAGTATACGCCCGACTACGCTTCGTACAACAAATATCTAAAGCGTGTTCGTTATAGAATCGGAGCGTTTTATAGCAATGATCCGAGGAGTTTTCAGGGTGAACAATTACAGCATTATGCTATTACACTAGGTATGGGAATGCCAGTGGTGTTGCCTCGCCAACAAACCTCCTTTGTGAATATTGCATTGGAAGCAGGACAATTTGGGTTACAGGAAGCTATAAATGAGACCTATGTAAAACTCACGCTTGGCTTCACCCTCAACGATAATACTTGGTTCTTTAAACGTAAATTTAACTAACCGTTCAAAAACATTAACCTAGTGTTTTATAAATTAGACGATTATATAGTGACTAAGTAAGCATAAGGTTTCGTCTAATTTGTGAAAGCACAAATATTCTCTTACTCTTTTGGCTTTTATCACGAAAAAAGTAAGAGATTAACTCATTCTAGAATGTTTAATTTTTTGAACAACACTATTAAAACTATGAAGGTATTGCAATTTGCTGTTATAGTGGCATTCTTTGCCCTAATTACAATTGATTTGAATGCACAGTGCGAAACTTGGGTAGGCTCTCCGAATGAAGATGCTGCTTCAAGCGCACACACGGTATACCGCGATTTTTACAAGGCACAAGATTATGTAAAGGCATTTCCAGAATGGAAAAAAGCATTTGATTTAGCTCCTGCTGCCGATGGAAAGCGCGATTTTCATTACTCTGATGGCGTTGATATATACATGGATATGTATAAGAACGAAGCCGACGCTACAAAGAAAGCTGAATACAAAAAGACTATTCTAGAAATGTATGATGCTTGGGCAGGCTGCATGGATAGTGGTTCTATTCAGTTACCGAATATCAATATTGATGAATACATCGGCTACATTCGTGGACGGGAGGCATTCAATATGTTTTATACCTTGAATGTACCTTACTCTAAAAATATCGCAACACTAGATGAAGCGATTGAAAAAGCTGGTAATACAGCAGAGTATATCATTTTTGAGCCATATGCAAATATCGTAGTATATGAGTTCACGAATGAGAATATGACCAAGGAAAAAGCACGTGATATATACACGAAGCTGAATGCAATTGCCGATCATAATATCGAAAATAACGAGCAACTATCAGAAGCATATTCTGCTTCAAAAGAGCGTATGAATGCGAAGTTCCGTGAAATAGAAAACTCTATTTTCGATTGCGAATACTTCAAGGCAAGGTGGGTACCTGAGTACAAAAAGAAGATGTCTGATGGAGAAGAAGTAGCAAAAATTATTAAAGAGCTACTAAAGAGAGGTTGTGACCAATCAGATCCTATGATAATGGAAATGCAGACGCGCTATTCAGCTTATGCAGATTCTACTAATACAGCACGTCAAGATGAATTTAATAGAAATAACCCAGGTGCACTTGCAAGTAAATTGTATAAAGATGGGGACTATACTGGAGCAATAAAGAAGTGGGAAGAAGCAATGGGAACACACCCTGAGAATGCAGCAGAATACAACTACTGGATTGCAAACACGAAGCTTTGGAAGCTAAAAACAACTTCTGGTGTACTAGCACATGCTAGAAAAGCAACAAGTGGTAAATTTGCAGGTAAGGCATATATCCTAATGGGTGATACATATGCACGTATGAGTCGTGGTTGTGGTGACTCTTGGCAGCAGCGTTTAGCTATTCTAGCTGCTTTGGATAAGTATTCTTATGCGAAGTCAGTAGATGGAAGTGTAGCAGAAGATGCAAATCGTAAGATTGCAAACTACAACGCATCGCGCCCAGAGCGTCAAGAAGGCTTCATGCGTAAAGTGAAAGAAGGACAGAAAGTGAAGTCGAAGTGTACAGGAGAGACGGTTAAAGTACGTTTTTCAGATTAAAATAAATGCGCAAATTTTGCGTCTATATAAATAAAAGAAGTCGAGGGGTTTTAACTAATCTCTCGACTTTTTTTATTGCATTTTTTTCAAAATATCAACACTATGAAACAGCACACTCTATTCCTATTTCTAGTAGGACTGCTTGTTGCTTGTCAACAACCATCAGTAATAACCGATAGTACAAGCGAGCTTCAACTCATTCCTGCTGATGAAATCATTACCCGTACCAAAGGAGGTACATTCAATTATATGTATGCCAAATTTAAGGGACAAGATGGGAGCGAATTGTCTGCCGAAGAAAAAGACCTGCTCAATAGCGGAAAACTAGCAAAAGACTACTACGAAGATGCCAAAGGTGTGATACGAGAAGTACGCGTGCGCCCCATCGTATTAGCAGATAAATTCTTGGATATACAAAGACGTGCCATAGTTGCCAATCCTCTCAAAGAGATAACCTTATTAGATATTCCTTGTGATAGCCTCGATGCACTATATGATGAAATACATGAAACCGATCAAGCGGTCCGATCAGGTGATGGTATGGAAGATATGAGAAGTGTGGATCAGCGAAACCAGCAAAAAGTTATTTCTGCCATCACAAAATGTGGCTGGTCGGAGGCGCATTTAAACACGATTTGGCTTGTTTTTCAGCATTCACCCTCTGATATTATGGCGTATTACTATCCAGAACTAAAAGCGTATTCGGAAGCAGGAACACTTCCTAAATCTTCTATAGCTCTCATGGAAGATCGCCTATTGATGAACAATGGTTACAAGCAAATTTATGGTTCTCAAATCCAGAATGGCAGCCTAGCAGATTTAGAAGATCCAGAGCTTGTAAATGAACGTCGTGCTACGATGGATTTAGGCCCGATTGAAGACTATATTACGAACTGGGGCTTAGATTTTGAGGCAGAAAAAAAGCGAATGCAAGCAGTTACTAATTAGATTCTATGCTCCACTACAGGATATTTTGTAAGGGCAAGCTCATTTTGCGATGTGTTTGCCCTAATATTTCACCTTCATTACAGCTTCTTCTTTTTTCCCAAATGCCAATTTTCCCTTGTAATTATAGTTTTTAGATTTTTTTTTCAAAAAAAAATAAAAAATGGCACGATTTATATGTTATGAACATATATTATTTTAGTTACGTATAACTTTGATTATTAATTGTTAATATAGTATATAATTTTGTATTAATTCCCTTGATGGGATTTTAATGCCATATTGGGAATTTGTTGTTTTTTGAATATTGCTTTCTGTTACAAAAGTATCTATTTTTGCATTGAGTTTAACGACTTCATCTAAGATAAATACAAATAAATATGAAAAGCTACCTACATTTACTATGTACCATCTTGCTATTTGGTGCATACACAAGCCTCCAAGCGACTCCCAATGTTTCCTTTACTGCGTCCTCTACTTCAGGCCCAATGCCACTAGCTGTTAGTTTCAATGCTGCTGCTACTTCTGATTCTCAATCAGGAACCTTGCAGTATATGTGGACTTTTGGCGATGGCAATCAGACTAGTGCTGCAGGAACTATGGGAAAAACAGCGAGCAATACTTATGTCACAAACGGTACATTTACGGTTACCCTCACAGTAATGAATTTAACCACCTTTGCTGTAGGTACAGCAACTAAGACCATAACAGTAAATATACCTACAGGTATTTATAACTATCCTGTGGATGCAGCACATGATGCCTATTGGACAGGGAGCAGTAGAGTGAATAATTCGATGCTTCATGTAGGCGGAGGAAAAACCACTTATTTGAAATATACCGTTCCGAATTTACCAGGAAATATTACGAGTGCAAAGCTTCAAGTAACCTATTCTGTAATTGGCATACCACAGTCCGGGGCGGTGAATGTATCAAGAGGAACGAATACTAGTTGGACAGAAACAAACTTGAGTAATTCTAATAAACCTAGTGCGAATAAGAATTACGGCAATTTTAATACCAATACATCCACGATCAAGTACACTAAAACAATCACTACATCAGATATATCGGAAGGTGGAACGATCAATTTTATATTGACTTCTAGTAACTCTTCGGCGCATGTGTTCGCTTCTGCGGAAGAAGGCTTTAGAGAAGATCGTCCGAAGTTGATTTTGACCGTTAATAATTCAAGCAGTCCAGCAAGCCCCTGTACTAAAATCGTAGATTACGGCAGTGGGGTAGAGAGTCGAGCTACAGTACATACAAGAAATGCAAGTAATATCACTATCACTACGCCTAGAAACTCTAATAATTGCGGCAAATCGAATTGGTTCGATGTGAAGCGTGTGGGGGCAGCTAGTGACTATGTAGATTATCGTCTTAGTGTACCGAATGAGAATTGGTCAAATAAAACTACGCTATCTCTCAATATGTGCCAAGGTGCTGTGCGATACCGTGTATATATTCGAGATGCGGATCAAAAATATACTAACTTAGGTGATGCTATAAATGGCGGAAGTCATACCTTTAATTTGCCTACTACAGTCAATCGGAAAGATAAAGTAACACAGGTACTACTTCGAGTTTTTGGAGCACATATGACAGCAGGGCAAAGCGTTCGCTTCTTTTTAAATGAAATGGAAGTATGCGGAGCAGTGCCATGTAATACTACCGTAGCAGATTATAATAGTGGTGTGGATAGTCGTGCTATAGTATATGCAAGAAATACGAGTAATGTAACGATTACTACACCTAGAAACTCGAACAACTGCGGCAAATCGAATTGGTTTGATGTGACGCGCGTGGGTGGTGCTAGTGATTACGTGGATTATCGCCTGAATCTAACACCTGAAAACTGGGCAACGGCTACGAGTATGAGAATCAATATGTGTCAAGGTGCAAACAAGTATCGCGTATATATTCGAGATGCGAATCAGGGCTACACCCATTTGGGCTATGCCAACAATGGCGGAAGTTATACGTTTGCCTTACCTACAGATAAAAATAGAAAAGATAGAGTTATTCAAGTATTACTTCGCGTACATGGTGCACACCTTAGTGCAGGGAAACGGGTGCGTTTCCTTCTGAATAATATTGAAATTTGTGGTAGCGGAAATAGCCCTGTACCGATAGCCTCCGAGGAAGATGACTTGGATGAATTCGATATGTTGGAAGATAGAAGTGAGGATGTAAGTCCACTAGATATGCCACAGGCAGTTAGTCTTTATCCAAATCCTACCTCTAGTTTCTTGAATGTAAAAGGTATAGAAGATGAAACAGCAATCGTGGAGGTATTCAATTCAGTTGGTCAATTGATAGAGCGTCATCAAAGAATTGGTACGATTGAAAGTACACTTGATGTAGGACACTTACAAGCAGGTATGTATGTACTCGTGATTCATCAGCGAGGAGAACAACAGGTTCTTAAGTTTGTGAAAGAATAGCCTAGCTTCTTGGGGAAGTTTATAAGAATGTTATAGTGTTGTTAGTGGTTCAAATCGTCGAATTGTACGATTTGAGCCACTAGTTTTTTGCTAGTACTTAAAATTAAGGCGAATATTAGCTACTCGTTCTAATCTTCCTTTTATTTGCAAGATGAAATTACTGACAGATTTTGTGTTGGTTACAGGATTGGTGATTACCTTCATCATCATTTTCTTATTGTTTAGAATAAGGGAAAGAGCCTTACCTCAACATATACTGATTGTATTTTTTACAGCAATATTTGTCACTCTGCTTGGTAGAAAAAAGCGCGAATTTGGAGAATTGAACACCCATTACGTAAAGCCAAAAGGAAAGACCAAGTTTTTTAAAGCCTGTCTATCTATTGACTAATGATAGAAGCATAAGTGCTGAGGATGTGATGGCCTTGATGATGGCAGAATTGGAGAATGTAACTATCGTTGGTGAAAATTCTAATGGTTCTTATTCGGATATTTATACCAAAAGACTTCCCAATAAATGGTTGATAACCCTCAGCAATCAACGCTATCTATCTACGGACAACAAAAATTATGAAGGCATTGGTACACCAGTAGATATAGAGGTGAAAAATATGCTTGAAAATTATACTAGTAAAAACGATAAGGTATTGAATAAAACTTTTGAGTTGATGAAGGAAGGAGACATCAATTAGTGAGCCTATATTCATCTTAATGAGTCGTTCAGGTCGTCGGATTGTACGATTTGAACCACTTGTTTTTTTATATCGCATTCACAAAGAGCTTAATCCCATGCTTTGGCTTCAAGGTGATAAGCGGCTGCGTCTCGATAGGGTGACTTTCATCTAGTCGGAAATTAAATTTTTGAACTAGCATCGCCAAGAGTAATTGCATTTCCATCATCGCGAAGTGATTGCCAATGCACATTCGCGCTCCTGCACCGAAAGGCATATAAGTGAGTTTGGGGCGTGCTTTCACCTGTTCAGGTGCAAAACGGTCAGGATTGAAGCGTTCGGGTTCTTCCCAATATTTCGGACTGCGATGCAAGGCATAAATATTGATGAACGCAACTGATCCTTTTGCCACAGGGACACCATCTAGCACATCATCGCTTAAGTTTTCTCTTCCTAGTGCATGAGCAGGCGGATAGAGTCGCATGCCTTCTTCTACTACCTGTTTCGTGTAATTTAGGCGATGGAGGTCTTGAAAACTTGGCACTTTATCACCAAATACTTCGTTAGCTTCGGCTCGTATTTTAGCTGCTATTTCAGGCTGCTGCGAAAGCAAATACAAAGTCCAAGATAAGGCATTGGCAGAAGTCTCATGTCCTGCTGAAAAAATAGTAATTGCTTCATCTCTAAGTTGCTCGTCGCTCATGCCTTCACCTGTGTCCACATCTGTTGCATCGAGTAACATAGCGAGTAAATCGTTGCGCTGTTCCTTGCTACTACGGCGTTCTTGTATCACGCGATAAATGAGGTCATCGAATACCGCTTTTTCTCTTAAAAACTGTCGGTGATTACCATTGATATATTGCAAGGGAATTTTGAATGGCTGATTCACGCGCTTAATGACATACTCTTGCACACTCACCATGATGCGATACATCTCCTCTTGGTTGCCATAATCATTGGCACTAAAGAGCGTTTGCAGCGCAATATCTGCGGTGACAGTCATCATTTCTTGACTTATTTCTAAGGATTTATTTGTTTCTAATTTAGCTTCTAAATCTTGGACATAATCCGTGCTTATTGCTGCCATCATATCGAATAGAGCGACCAAGCGTTCTTTGTAGAACGCAGGTTGTGCCATGCGGCGTTGCTTGCGCCAGAAGTCTCCTTCGCTTGTCACTAAGCCATTTCCGAGTGCGATTTTGAGTTGGTCGTAGGCGATACTTTTCTTGTAGTTTTTGGCATTGGTCTGTAATACGTACTTGATAATGCTAGGGCGAAAGATGGCATAGAATGGCTTGGCAAGTCCCTTTACGCGATAAAAATCGCCATACTCTTCTTCTAAAGCCTGCGTGTTTTCTGCAATATTCTCGATGATTTCACTCGCAAAGCCAAACCAGCCTTTGCCGTGATACGTAGGTATTTCCATAGTCTTATTTATGCAGATTTGTTGATTTGATAATTCGACAACTTGAATACTAGGACTTCAAATTGTCGAATTATCAAATATTCAGAGCGAAGCGATTTAAAGCATTTGCACCAGTTCGCCATCAATGGTCTTCAAGCGATCTTGGATAGAAACATGTTTTTTCTCTAAGAAATCAATTTGATTCGACTCCAATTCTAAGTGACGATCAAACTCCTTGAAATTTTCATCAATGCGCTCCTTAATGTGGTCTACATAAGTCTTCAACTTTTCAGTCACGTCTTTCTCTAAGCGATTGCGTCCTTCCTCTACTTCCTTCTTGAAACCATTTATGATTTTGCGTCGCTTAGCGGTTGTAGTGATGCCTGCGAAGAGTAAACCAACTGCAGTGAGTACACCACCCGTGATATCAAAAACTGCGCCCTGTGTCACGGCTGCTACTATTGCACCTATCATAGCGATGCCACCACCAGTCATTAGGTTCGGCATTAGGTCACTGCGATCGGGGAAGAGTTTCTCATCTCTGAAATTCTCTGTTCGGCTCATAAATTTCGAGAAGGCTTCCTGTAGTTCGCGCAATACATTGGAGCGACGCTCGGCAATATCAGAGAAAATTTCATGGTTATTGCTCAATAGATTTTGGCTGTTTTGTAGCTTCAAATCTATCATTTTTGCCATTTGCTGAATGCTATCTGCTAGGTCGGTGACACTACTATTCAGCTTATTGTTTAGTTCGATATTCAGGTCTTTCTCTAGTTCATTCGCTAGACCTTCGAGCCAATCCTTAGCGGATGCTTTTTTATCGAAAATAGAAGCAAAAGACCGTCGTAGGAGCGAAAAGAACCCAAGTCCTTCGGCTAATTCGTTTGCTTTTGCATTCGTGATGCGATCATAACCTGCTAGGAGGTTTTCTACCAAAATATCAACCTGATTATTCGACTTTACAGACTGATGGCGCAACGTTTCTTTAATATCTCCACGAAATTCGGTATCCACTTCCCATTGTTTCTTGCGGGTGAGTACGCCTGTGAGTATGCGCTCATTGATATTATTGGAAAGATCTACATTGTTTTGCAATTTCAATATCGGTGCTTTGCCACCTGTGATATTATCTCGGATATAGGATTTTACTGGCTCAAAGCCACTTTCTTCCTTTTCGCCTTCCTGCTCTTGCTTCGCGGATACGGAAAATATTAATGGATCAACAACTCCTTTCTTCTGCGCGAATTCGCGCAAACCTTGCTCATTCACTTTTAAATCATCGACCGGCATGAGGTCTTTTTGCTGTAGTACGAAGATTGTTTTCTTACGCCAATCATCATGTATAAACTTAAAGAAATCCCAAGCCGATTGTCGATATGGATTTTTTGCCTCAAAAACGAAGACAATCAAATCGGCTGCTGGAACGAATCGTTCGGTTACTTCTTGGTGGTGTTCTGCGATGGTATTCGTACCTGGTGTATCAACTATCGCGATTTCTTTCAAAATCTCAACAGGCTGATAGATTTTTTTCAAGTAATCATTTACAGCTACTATTTTTTCCTCTTCGCCATACAGGATTTGCTGAATGGTATCGGTCATAGGTTGCGGTGCAACCTTCGTAATCTCTCTACCAGTATCGAGTAGGGCGTTCACAAAACTACTTTTCCCTGCTTTCACTTCGCCTACTATCACAAACATAAATGGTTCGTCGATACGATTGCGGAGATCGCTCACCGTTTGCGCGAGTTCTTCATGCCCGATACTTATTGTCAAGTCATGTAAATCTTTGACAATTTCTGAAATATTAGCTTTATGCTGGACTAAATTATTATTTAGTATTTCGTTCATTCCCTATTGTTTATTTGCCTACCTGCCCGTTGCACAGCAGGCGGGTTTGGTGATTTGTTTATTTGATATTTTTAATCTCCAAGATTTCATAACCAAATAAACGTATCAACAAATAAATGAATTCGCCTTAGCGAGTACATTGCTCCAAAATAAGACTTGCTTGTGGTCCTGTACAAAAAAGCAAATCTAAGATACTCAAATTGGATAAAAAGCCATGTCTTTCTTCAAAAACTTGTGGATAGGCAACTGACTTGAATTGCGTATCTTCCTTTTGACGATGCTTTTTCGGAAAGATACCATTTCTAAAATCAACTATTCCATGGGCTACTTGCTTTTCGTAGCTTGCTGTTGGTAGAATATCTACCTCTAGTTGTATTAAGTCCACCAAAAGTAATAACAACTCCCAATTGAAGTCGTAGAGGAAAGTTGGCTTTTTTTGGAAGAACGGCGCGATTTCATCGGCGAAATGCTCAAAATAAGGCGCGCGTCCATAGGCAGAACGGATACTCATCCAATGTTGTGTCCGCCAATTTTCAGCATAAGAGATTTGTACTTCTTTAATTGGAGTCTGTTCGTTTTTCCCGCGTTTTAAAGGAATGGAAAGGCGTTGCAAGCCATTCGCGCCCACGATGTGGCAGCGGTTGCGATAGCTGCCTTTGAGGTAGTTTTCGTGCTGTTCGATGTAGGTTTTGTCGTAAGTAGTAAGCTTACTAAAATATTGAATGGAAGGAAAGTAATGGAGTTCTAAAAGGATATTTGATTGTTGCTGCATAGTTATAAATGACTTGCACGCAAGATACATAAAGTTCAAGTTCAAGTGTCTAAACGCAAGTTCAAAATTAGGCTGATACTTGAACTTTACGATCTTTCCGAAAAGCTTAAAATGAAAAAGGGTGAATCGCATGCGATTCACCCTTTTCATTCCTTATAGAAAGAATTATTTCCACTAAGAAACAGCTGTTATTAACGGCTGATTACGCGGAATTCAGTACGACGGTTAGCTCTGTGCTCAGCATCTGAACAGTTTACACCATCAGCACAACGATTCTTTAGACGAGTCTCACCGTATCCTCTTGATACTAGGCGGCTACGGCTGATACCTTTAGATACTAGGTAATCAACTACTGCCTTCGCACGACGCTCAGAAAGGCTCATGTTGCTTGCAGCAGAACCTCTTGAATCTGTGTGAGAAGAAAGCTCAACACTTACGTTAGGTGTGCTACGCATCATGCTCAACAAACGATTGTCGATGATGCTACGAGAAGAAGAAGTCAAACGTGCGCTACCTAAATCATAAGTAATAGGTAGGATGTTTGGATCTGTTAATTCACAGTCAATTTCTTGCCATACGTTTACTCCACCAGCTTCCTTCAAACGCTCAACAGTTACTGTTGCGTATTCAGCAGGTACATCTAATTCTTCTACTGTTTCATCCTTCACTAATACACGCTTAGTAATAGTCTTGTATTCAGCAGGAATTTCAGTTTCTTCTACACGTGCAGGAGTAGCAATTTCTTGTACATCTACAGTGATTGTACGACCACCACGAGGAGTTGTGTTCGTTGAAGGGCCATTCGCTACTAATTGTGTAGGTACTGTACGGTATTCAGCTGGACGCTCAACGTAGCACAATACTTCACAATCGCGAGGATCGCTAGAGTAACAGTTTGAACCTGCTGCACGGTAATCCCAACCTACTGTCTTAGGACGTACTTCAATTACTTCACTACCTGCAGAAAACTGTGCAGGAATAATGCTTACTGCATTATACGGATCTTCTACTTCCATTGTACGTGGAGCGTTACGGAATGTAGCTGGTACATAGCTGTAACGCTTTGTAGCTGGCTTCACCATAACTGTTTCTTCTACTGTACTGTATTCTGCTGGACGAACGCTCAAACGCTTGTGCGCTGGCTTTACTAA
>CALGLY010000187.1 GCA_937959095.1 uncultured Saprospiraceae bacterium | reverse complement strand
TCTTATAAATTAGCTATTTATCTTTTTAGTAGCAATTAATGCTTCTATATCTACTTTTTCATATGTAGCTTACCTAAAAGGTAGGCTACTCTGCCTTTTCAGCTGTAGCTTCTTCTGCTGGTGCTGCTGGCGGATTCTCTTTCTTCTTATCCTTTTCGCGCTGATCTTTATTCTTTCTGCGTTCCTCTAATCCTTCGCGAATTGCGTCCATCATGTACTTCACTATCAACTCAATAGAGCGAGAAGCATCATCATTTGCAGGAATTGCAAAATCTACTTGATTTGGATCAGAATTGGTATCTACCATACCGAAGGTACGCATACCCAACTTGTGTGCTTCTGCTATTGCAATATGCTCGTGGTGAATATCCACGATGAATATTGCAGCAGGAAGACGGTTTAGGTTAGCGATACCACCAAGTACTTTTTCTAGCTTGTTACGCTCACGAGTAAGGGTAAGACGCTCCTTCTTGGTGATGCTTGTAGCCCCCTCATCAGCTAGAATCTTGTCGATATTGTTCATCTTCTTCACAGAACGACGAATCGTAGAGAAGTTAGTCATCATACCTCCCAACCAACGTTCTGTTACGTAAGGCATGCCCACTTCTCTTGCTGCTTCTGAAACAATCTGGCGTGCTTGCTTCTTCGTAGCTACGAACATGACCTTCTTACCTGAACGTGCGATTTGCCTTAGTCCGTTAGCAGCACGCTCCATAGATTCGATGGTACGGTTTAGGTCGATGATGTGAATTCCCTTACGCTCCATGAAGATGTAAGGTGTCATCTTAGGATTCCACTTCTTCTTTAGGTGTCCGAAATGTGCACCCGCATCCAATAACTCTTTATATGTAGGTTTAGCCATCTTAGTGCTTATATAAATAGTTTCGTTCAGAAAGCCACTTGCTATTAAGCAAATTTATTTTTGAACGGTACTTATGTTCTAAAAATTGATAAATGATAAGCGATGTACCAATAATGGTACAATTGGTGCTTAACGCTTGCTGAACTGGAAGCTCTTTCTTGCCTTTGGCTTACCGTATTTCTTACGTTCCACCACACGCGCATCTCTTGTCAAGAATTTGCGTTCTTTTAATGGCTTGCGGAAATCTTCGCTCAATTCTATTAAAGCTCTTGAAAGTCCCATTCGGATAGCTTGTGCCTGTCCTTTGAAACCACCACCCTTTACATTGATTTTCACATCGTAGATGTTTGAATCAAGTTGAACGGTATCGAATGGATCGGTAATGTCCGCTTGGATGTGCTTCTGTGGAAAATACTCTTTGTATGTTTTCCCGTTTACCAATATTTTTCCATCTCCCTTCGTCAAATATACGCGGGCTATCGATGCTTTACGTCGCCCTATCGCATTAATCATTTCCATATATTAGAAAGTCTTATTGTCTTAGATTAAAAGTTAAAATCTTCCGGCTTCTGTGCCTCATGCGGATGCTCTGTACCTTCGTACACGAACAACTTTTTGAACATTGCACGTCCCAACTTGGTCTTAGGCAACATTCCTTTTACCGCATTTTCTACAATTTTGCGTGGCTTCTTCGCTAGCATTTGTTCTGCTGTAGCGCGCTTTTGACCACCTGGATAACCTGAAAAGGTGATGTACTCTTTCTGCGTCCATTTTGCACCTGTGAAACGCACTTTTTCTGCATTTATCACAACTACATTATCTCCACAGTCTACATGTGGTGTATAGCTTGGCTTATGCTTTCCGCGAAGCACCGTTGCTATCTTTGTGCAAAGTCGTCCAACAGACTCGCCTTCAGCATCCACCACGTACCACTTGCGTTCTACGGTTTGGTTGTTTGCCGAAATTGTTTTATAACTTAATGTATCCACTATTCTTTAGTATTTTCTTTACTTGTGTAATGAATAAAAATTTTGACTTACATTTAAGTCCTAAATTTATTCAAAAATGTGCTTTTTCTAAAAGCGATTGCAAAAGTAACTTTATTCTTTTCAAAAACAAGTTTTTTAGTAAAAAAAATGCTTTCCAAAACAGCTAATCGCCTGAAAAACAGTAAAAATTTCGCACAACTTTTGAAGTCGACTATACTTTTGAACGTATGATACATTACTTTTTAATAGCTTAAGACCGTACCAAACGCATATTTATTATACCCCTTCATCTTATGATTTATTTAGAAATAAAAAGTAGTGCTTGAAATGAACCTTTAATCCTAAAAACAATTACATTTGCGACATAATTAACATTGAATTAAATTTCAATTAACGTTACAAAGGAATGAACTCAACCATCATTCCTAAAAGTTGCTTTGATATAGTAAGGCTCTTATGAAAAAAATACTAATTCTCTGTTCGGGGAATTCCTGCCGCAGTCAAATGGCAGAAGCATATCTTAAATTTTATACCAATAGTCAAGTAGATGTATATAGTGCAGGCTTGGAAGCTAATGCGCTACATGTTTTTGCACAAACCGTGATGGCAGAAGATGGCTTGAATATTTCTACTTATACTTCTGATAATTTAAAGAAATGGAAAGGCATCCAGTTTGACTATCTAATTTCAGTATGTGGAGAATTGAGTAAAGAGGTCTTGGAGATTTTTCCTAAAGTACATTATATTTCTTGGCAATTCCCTGATCCTGACCTAGTGGAAGGTTCAAAGGATTCAAAACTTGGTATATTCCGAGCAGTTCGAGAAGATATAAAGACACGGGTCTTGCAATTTATAGGAAACGAATTAGATATACTTAAAGCTTCGTCTTTAGAAATATTGTAATGCCATAATGTGATAATGCTACAATGCTATAGTGTTTTATTCATTACAGCATTATAGCATTATCGCATTGTTATTAACAACTCATTAAGAATTATTCCTAACTCATTCAGATTTGGAAAAAACAAAGGATGTACCTTTGTATCATAAAATATCGAAAGAGGATGTTATCTTTGCATCCATTTTCAATCTGAACATTCAATTTTTAAAATTTAAAATTCATCAACGATGTTGAATTCATTCAAATTTGTTCTATTCGTTGCACTAGTTGGCTTCTTTGCTGTAAGCTGTGCAAGTGATAGTGATGCTGCTGCTAAAGACGCAGCACGCGCAGAAATCGCAACTGCTCCTAATGCAACTACTGCTCCAGCGGCAACAGCTAATCCTGCTACTCCAGCAGAACCTGCTGCTCCAAAAGGGCCTTCTACGACAATGGCTTTCGCAGAAAGTTCATTTGATTTCGGTACAGTAGAATCTGGCGAAAAAGTACGTCACACCTACAAGTTCACGAATACAGGTAAAGAGCCTTTAGTAATCAGTAATGCAAAAGGTAGCTGTGGATGTACTGTACCAAAGTGGCCACAAGAGCCTATCGCTCCTGGTGCAGAAGGCGAAATTGACGTAGAATTTGATTCTAAGAACAAAGCTGGTCGTCAGACTAAAACAGTTACTATCACTGCTAACACAGAAAGTGGTACAGAGCGTTTGACTATCACAGGTGAAGTATTGAAGGATCCTAATGCTCCTGCACCTGCTGTAGCTGCTCAACCTGGTCAGCCACAACAGATTCAAATCAATCAGTAAGAACGGAAGATAATAGGCACATGCTGCTTATTTTATTCATCCTGTTTTACAGATACCCATATCGTCGTTTGATGGTATGGGTATTTTTTATTTCTGTCTTCTTATATTTGCCTTATAAAATAAAAAAATGGCAACAATCATAGATTTAATAGGCAATACGCCGCTTGTGGAAATCAAAAAAATCTTCCAACATCCAAAAGTTAAAATCTACGGAAAGCTAGAAGGGAATAACCCAGGTGGTAGTGTGAAAGATCGCGCTGCCTATGGCATGATAAAAGGTGCGCTAGATAGAGGAGATCTGAAAAAAGATATACGCCTAGTGGAAGCTACAAGCGGAAATACAGGTATTGCCCTTGCTATGATTGCAGCACAATTCGGAATTGGCATCACGCTCATTATGCCTGAAAATGCAACTAAAGAACGCATACAGACAATGCAAGCCTATGGCGCAGAGGTGATATTGACTCCTGCCGAAAAAACAATTGAATACTCCCGCGAGTATGCTCAATCGCTAGTAGAAAAAGGCGGTTATTTCCTCCTAAATCAGTTTGGAAATCCTGATAATTGGGGCATGCACTACCGCACTACTGGCCCTGAAATATGGAAGGACACGGAAGGTGAAATCACCCATTTTGTATCCTCTATGGGAACAACAGGGACCATAATGGGTACATCACGCGCACTAAAGGAACGCAATTCGGACATCCAAATCGTAGGAGTGCAACCTGTGGATGGCTCTCGTATACCTGGCATACGGCGATGGTCTCCTGAATTCTTGCCAAAAATATTCGAACCAGCACGTGTAGATAAAGTTATTGACGTATCACAAGGAGAAGCTACCGAAATGATGCGCCGATTAGCAAAAGAAGAAAGTATATTTGCCGGTATGAGTAGTGGGGGAGCTCTAACAGCAGCCATAAAGCTTGCTGAAACACTAGAGGAAGGCATTATTGTATGCATCATTTGTGATAGAGGAGATCGCTACTTAAGTTCAGGCATTTTTTAGAAACTATTTGAGTTTAATTAATTTCCTATAGCTTCTTAGAGAACGGATTTTTTTATATACCTAACCAGATTAAACGCATACATGCAGCTCTATCCATTTAAAGCGATGCTTCCAAAATTGGAACAAATCGGAGATTTACAAGCATTTTTTCCGACTGTAAAGTCGAAGTACCTGAAATACAAAGGACAGGATTTATTCGAAACTACGGATATTCCTTCTATCTATTTATACGAAATCAAGCAAGTAGGAAGGCGCGCCTATAGAGGCATAATAGCCACCACGGATGTGCAACACTATATAAATAAAGACATAAAAGGACATGAAGCGACAATAACCGCCAAGGAACAAAAACAACTCAAAATGCTTGAAAAACGGAAAGCACAAGTAAAACCAATTTTGCTTACCTATCGGCAAGTACCCGTGATAGATGCTTGGATGGAACAACAAAGCCGACTAAAGCCTAGTTTTCAGATAGCACTCGATGGTAATCAGCATACGTTTTGGCGTATCCAGAATACAGTAGAAGTACAAATTTTAGCTGACTTTTTCCAGCGACATGTCCCTACGACCTATATCGCAGATGGGCATCATAGAGCAGCTTCCGCAACCAATTTATATCTGTCAAATCCTCAATATGACCGTATTATGACTGCATTTTTCTCTTTTAAAGATCTTGACATTTTAGATTATAATAGAATCGTAGAGCATCCGAAAATGCCTGTTTTATTGAAACATTTACATGATTTATTTAAGGTAAATAAAATGGTAACGCCAGCCAAACCGAAGCAAAAACATCAAATTTCATTTTATTATGATAAACAATGGTATAGCCTGAAATGGAAAAAGAACGTTCTTTCAAAACAAACTAAAGTCGTGCTAGATACCGATCTGCTAAATAGCTATGTACTAAAAGATTTATTCAATATCCAAGATATTCGGACAGCTCCCAACATTGATTATGTAGGTAGCGCAGAAGGCACAAAAGGCATAGAACAAGCTGTAGATAAAGCTCCGAATAGAGCTGGGTTTTGTATGTATCCCGTCAGTTTAGATGATATGGCGGCTCTAGTAGACTTGGGCGAGGTATTGCCACCAAAATCTACCTGGTTTGAGCCTAGAATGTTAAATGGCATTACTGTTTTTTCAATTGATCTTTTATAATCGACTCATTGTCAAATATTTAATATTAAAAAAAAATATATAGTAAAACCCTTTACTTTCTGATAAATTAGTATCTAATTTGTATTTAATTAATTATCACAATTAAATATAAGCAAGAAAAAAATCTTCATGAGGAATATTTTTTCTCTAAAATTCTTGCAATAAATCAATTTTGTACTTCCTACCTTTTACACTTTTTCATATTATCTTTTTTATAAAAAAATAATACGCATTCGTTTTTGAATGTAATGCTATTAGTAAGTTCGTTTAAGATGCTAGTTATGAAACTAAAATTAATTATCAGTATTGGCATACTGAGTATTGCTGCTATGTATGTTGTAAATATTAATGCTCAATCATGTCCAGGAAGTCTTCCTAGTATAACTTCTACTCCTCGCCTGCCTGCCCCTCCAGT
>CALGLY010000186.1 GCA_937959095.1 uncultured Saprospiraceae bacterium | reverse complement strand
CTCCCGAAATCATGGCAGCCGCTTTGGATGAAAATAAGAAACTTGGCTTACGTTCCGCTTGTCATCATGCACAGATGGACGTAGCGCGTTGGAATGTCGTCAATTCCGCAGAGGCAGGACTTACGTCTATGGAGCATTGGTATGGTTTGCCCGAAGCCCTCTTCGAGAATCGCACGGTGCAAGATTATCCGTTAGATTATAATTATCAAAACGAGCAGCACCGTTTTAAGGAAGCAGGACGACTTTGGAAGCAAGCAGCAAAGCCCGATTCGCCGCATTGGAATAAGGTGATGAACCATTTGATAGAATTGGATTTTACGATGGATCCGACCTTCAATATCTATGAAGCAAGCCGCGATTTGCACCGCACGCGTCGCTTGGAGTGGCACGAAGAATATACGATGCCTTCGCTTTGGCGATTTTACGCGCCTAGTCGGAAATCACATGGCTCGTACTGGCATTTCTGGGGAACGGAAGAGGAAGTAGATTGGCGTATCAATTATCGCCTTTGGATGGATTTTATCAATGAATATAAAAACCGAGGTGGGCGCGTGACGGCAGGTTCAGATTCTGGGTTCATTTATCAACTCTATGGCTTTGCCTATATCCGCGAGTTGGAACTCTTGCGCGAAGCTGGTTTTCATCCTTTGGAAGTAATCCGAGCAGCCACGCTAAATGGCGCAGAAGCTCTAGGCATGGATGATAAAATAGGCTCGGTAGAAATAGGGAAACTAGCGGACTTTGTAATTTTGGATGAAAATCCGTTACAAAACCTAAAAGTACTCTATGGCACAGGCGCGATAAAACTGAACGAAGAAAACGAAGTCTACCGAGCAGGTGGTGTGAAATACACAATAAAGGATGGCATTATTTATGATGCAAAGCAACTCCTAGAAGATGTACGCCTCATGGTAGAAAAAGTAAAAAAGGAAGAGGAGTTTGAAATTTTGCAGCCGGGGATGCAGAAGCGAGTGCCTTAATTTTTTCTTGCAGAAGTCGAAGGTTTTATAAACCTTCGACTTCTTACCTATTGATTTTATATCTTTGAAGTATGATTCGGAAAGTTAATATAAAGAATTTTAAATCTATTGTAGACCTAGAACTAGAATTAGGGCGCATCAATGTATTCATTGGAGAAAATGGCTGCGGGAAGACGAATATTTTGGAAGCGATTACTTTTTTTGGAACAGCAGCTTTGATTAATCATCCGTATGTAAGTACATCCCTATTAGAATTGAAAGGAATTAGAGTTACTGAACCTGATTTAGTACAATCGGCATTTACAGTTAAGAAAAAAGATCCTAAGCTTGTAGGTATACCATATTTAGATGAGGAAGAAACATACGAAAAACGACCAGTAAAAATATTTATAAATAGTGAATTAGGTGGGGAGTGTACAGTATCAATTACTGATTTCGATGAGCATTCTTGGAATTCATCTTTAGGTGTTGGGTTAGAACCAAAAATTAAAGAAAGAAATAAGGGCTTAATTGATGCCGTTCACCCAGGAAAAGCAAAAAAATTATATATTGAATTAGGTTTTGGAAGGAATGGAATTACATCTTTTCTCAATTACGCTCCCGAAAATTATTTTCTAAGACGCTTTGAAGAAGAAGGACAAATCCGACCACTTGGAATACGAGGTGAAGGTCTATTCAAGCATTTAGCAGAAGTTTACAAAGAAAAGCCAATAATATTTAAAAAACTCATAGAAAAATTACGCCTTATTAGCTGGTTTCAAGACCTTGAAATTCCTAAAGATTTGATGTTTACTGAACGGCGATTGAATATTAAAGATAAGTATATAAGTGGCGTTGATTTTATTAATCAAAAGAGCGCAAACGAAGGCTTCTTATACCTACTTTTCTATTTTACATTATACAGCAGCCCTTTTACGCCTGGTTTTTTTGCAATTGATAATATTGACAATGCCCTTAACCCGAAGCTTTGCGCAGAAGTAGTACGGCAATTCAATGCGATTTCCAAAGAAAATGGAAAGCAATCTATTCTTACTACGCATAATCCTGCGGTGCTAGACGGCTTAGATTTGGAAGATGATGAACAGCGATTGTTTACGATTTATCGCAATCAAGATGGACATACAGTAGCAAAGCGTGTGCTACCACCTAAGAAAATAAAAGGCGTTGCCCCTGTGCGACTTTCAGAAGCATACATTCGTGGATATTTAGGTGGTTTACCCAAAAACTTTTAACTCATGACATTCGGACTTATTGGAGAAGGTGTAACGGATCAAATTCTATTGGAGCAAATTTTGATTGGCTTTTTGAAAGAAGAAGAGGTTTTGGTGAAGCCTTTGCAGCCGCTTCCTAATGAATCGGGCGGTTGGAGTCAAGTCTTTCATTATTGTGAATCAGGAGATTTTAAACAAGCTCTTGCCTTCAATGACTTTCTGGTCGTTCAAATTGATACGGACTTTATGAGTGGTCCTGATGTGCCTGAACAATACCGTATTGAACTCAAGGATTTGGATGTAGAAAAAACGGTACTCGCCTTCAAGGAAAAATTAGCAGATTTAATCGGTGAAGCCTTTTTTGTGGAATATAAAACGCAAATTATTTTTGCTATAGCTGTAGATGAAATTGAATGTTGGCTGCTACCTGCTTATTTTGAAAATCATAAAAAGAAAGCAGCAAAGACACAAAATTGCATTAATACGCTAAATACGGTACTAAAACAACGAGAAGGTTTTTATATTGAAGGTAAGAAGAGGGAATATTATGAGCAATTAGCTCGAAATTTTAGAAAGCGAAAAGACATTTTGAAATACGCTAAGAAAAATCCAAGTTTTCAGATCTTTGTAGAAGAACTAGAAACGAAAGTTGCTATATAAGAACGCGTTTTTAATTCTACATCGAAAATTCTAAAACAAAAAAGCATAAAAATGAAAAAGCTAATTATACTAAGTCTAGTACTATTTCTCGGCATTATAGTTGTCCAAGCGCAGGCATTTATTCATGTGAAGGCTGTTTTACAAGGCGCGTATAATTCCGCAAGTGGAGAAATGGATACCGACTTAACTGGATTAATCCCTTTGACTGATCCTTATTCTGGTACTACTACTGTCGGAAGCATTCCTGCTGATGTCGTAGATTGGGTACTCGTGCAAGTCCGCGATGCTGCTGATAATACCAGTACTGTTTATGAAAAAGCCTGTTTCCTAAGAAAAGACGGCGCGATATTGGATACTGATGGAACGCTAGGCGTGACGCTCACAGGACTAGATGAATCGGATGGCTATGTCGTCATCAAGCATCGAAATCACTTAGGTGTGATGATAGAAAGCCCTATATTCTTTGGGATTAATGACACATATTGCCCAAATAATAATAGCACAAGTACCACTAATGTTGGTTGCGATACTTCTCCCACTATGGCTAGTGTTTATATGGAAAGTGTGGCAACAGATGTTCGTACTATGACGAGTAATAGTTACCCGAATCATGATTATAAAGTGCGCGATGGTACTTTAAATCCAATGACGAATACCTATATGGTAGATGCTACGCCAAGTGTAGCCGCTAGTTCTACAAGCGTATTAAGACCTAATAATCGCCCTGCGCGCTATTTTGGAATTGCTCTAAATGGCGTAATTCTAGCACCCGCACCAGCTACGCCTTTCATTTTTGAACATACAAATACTGGAGAATATAATTGGGATTGGGTTTTTGAGCCTACACTCGTACAGGGGCAAGGTTCTATGGCATCACCAAAGGTTGCTTTAGATTGTGCTACGGCACATGAAGGCCCACAGGGCTATCATTATCATGGAAATATGTTTGCTTATGCAGAGACGCTACTGGCAGGTATTAGTGATAACACAACGGTGCCTACGAATCCTGTGCAAATGGGTTGGGCTTCCGATGGCTTTCCTATTCTATATAGATATGCTCCTGATGGAACGGGCGGATTGGCTTTACTTACTCCAAGTTATCAACTAAAAAAAGGACTACGCCCTGGCGATGGTGTGAGTGAACCTTGTGGCAATTACTCTGGACGATACACCAATGATTTCGAGTATGTGGCAGGTTCAGGTGACTTGGATGAATGTAATGGTATTGCTCGAAGTGTTACGCTACCTACCGTAGAAGGAAACAAAACCTTCAGTTATTTTTATGTAGTGACGGATGCATTCCCGCAAATTGGTCGCTGCTTGAGCGGTACGCCAGATGGTTCCTTTGAGAATTAAAAATTGTTCGTGAGGACATACTGTCCGACACGTTTTTCCTGCAAACCCGCCTGCTTGTAGCAGACAAGCTTATCGGGCAGATCTCTGATTTATGAGTATGCTTTGCATTTTCAATCATCCATTTTTAATTTTCAATTTGGCGAAGCCATTAATTTTAAGCACCAATGAATATCCTTTTACTACTCATAACTTTCCTTTGGAATACACCTTCCATTGCACATGATGTGCCTTTAGCTATTTTTCAAGTTCGTGCAGAGGAAGATCATCTTGCTTTGAAAATTCGATTTATCCGAGAAGACTTAGAAGAAACGCTACTTCAGGAAACGCCAGCACTAGATTTATCCGATACGGAAATTCGTAATGAGCTTATAGAAAATTACCTCGGACAACATCTTCGATGGCTCATAGATGGAAAAGCAGAAAATACGCTGATTGATAGGATAGAAGCGGATGAACATCATATTCTTATCGTGGGGCGTATCGGGAATGCAAAGACGACGGCTTCAAAGTTAGAAATCTGGAATACGTGCCTTCTTGGAGTGGTTGATGGGCACTCTAATATTGTTCATTCCTACTTGCATGATAAGGAACGAGCTTTCCGAATGAGCGAAAAGCGACAAAAAATAGTGATGGAATATTAAAAAAAGAAGACTTTGTACTTTGATTTTTAGTAAAAATACGCCAAAAAGGCAATTATTTTTTTTGTCGAATAAACTCCAATAACTGATTATGTGATTGAAGAAGATCGAATGTAATATCGTAAAGCTGCTCAAATTGACTTACAAGTACTTGAGTGTCACGGTCTTGTGTGTCTAATTTTTTCAACTTAAAGCAATGACACTTATACAAACTCCCAACTACTGATTGCAATTCTTCTGCTTTTTCTATTTGTGCCTCTATGGCAGTATGCTCTTCATTGGAAATAATAAAAGGCTTACTATCAGTTGATTGTATATTTTCGGAAGTGCCATTTTGGCGCAAATCCTTGCCTGTGAGGTCTAATAAGTTGACCCCAAAGAGGTGCGCAAGCTTCATTAAATTGCAGATTTTAGGCTCGGCAGTGCCTTTTTCGTAGGATGCAATGTTCCCACGATTCAATCCGACCTTAGAGGCAAGCTCTTCTTGACTAACTTCCATGCGTTTTCGCAGGAATCGGATATTCTGCTGTAGATAGATAGGTGGATTCTCTGACATTTTCGACTAAAGTGTTGATTTACTCGACAAATCGAGATGATTTTCCCTTGTAATGTTCGTTTTAATAACAGCGTAGGGTGAAAAATGGTTGTCAGTGGGCGTTTTTTTTACAATTCATATTGTCATTAGACGACATTTTGGAAAAAAAATTGTCATTCTAGGGGAATTTAAATTGCTATTTAGACGTTTTCTAAGTAAATTTGTAAATAATATTTACATTTTTAGAAATAATTCCCCCCCCTACAAACCAACTGGAACGGTTTTTGATACATCTTTTATTAAAGACGTGAGATGTTAGATATGAGATTTGAGACTGATTTTGTTTCACAGACTCATTTAATAACATCATAGTTTTCTAGAAACTCCAAAATTTGAAATTTATTAATTTGATGGTTATTTGGTAATTTCCTTGTTTAGTAAATAGCATCAAGATTTGAGTAAAGATGGTCTCACCGACAGCAGGCGGGTCTCATATCTCACATCTTATATCTATTCACAAAACATCTAAACTACTAAACAATCAAATAACATCACTCGACATGGTAGCAGCAATTCAAAATCAGATTTACGACCAATTGGATGCGATTAGCCACTCGCTAC
>CALGLY010000185.1 GCA_937959095.1 uncultured Saprospiraceae bacterium | reverse complement strand
CTCTTATTTTTTTTGAATTGAATAATCAATTTGTAGTTAGAATTTTATGATGTTTTTCATACAAAAAAAAGGTCAAAAAAGACTGCTATTTCTGTTTACTGACAATTTTTATGAAAAAGAAACTTATCGTTTTGCTATTATGCGGGCTGTTTGCTATTCCAATGTATTCTAACTTTACAGTCAACTCTAGTGCTGACAATCCCGATCATACTCTAGGTGACAATATATGTGCCGACGTAAATGGCTTTTGTACACTACGAGCCGCTTTACAAGAAGCGAATAACGCTACTCAAATAGTCTGCGTCATTAATTTTATGCCCAATTTCAACAGTACTATTACTCTTTCGAGTAATCTACCTAATATCACTACATCTACCTTTTTGATTATCACAGGTGGTGTTTTAGGTAATGTTGTCATTGATGGAAACATGACTTATACTGCCTTTTCGACAGGTTCTAGTAGTAATGTTGAATTGACTGCTTTAGTTATTCAAAATACAAATGGCGTAATGAGTTCTGCCTTAACCAACCTTGGTGGTACTGTCACAATTTTCAATTCTACTATTGATAATGCCACAGCTTTTAACTTTGGTGGTGCTATTCGTAATGATGGTATATTAAACATCACTAGAAGTACCATCTCAAACAACAGCACTCCTAGTTTTTTAGGTGGTGGTGCAATCTCAAACTTTGGCGAATTGATAATTAACCAAAGTACCATATCAGGTAATTCTGCACCAATGCGCGGTGGAGCGATTTACAATAACGATGGTGATATTACAATTACCAATAGCTTAGTATATAATAATTCGGTATACAATCCACCTAATGCCAGTACGCCTAGTGGTGGAGCTATTTATGGCAGTAGTGCAAGTACGAATAGTCTTATTAACACAACAGTTAGTGGTAATAATGCTGGTGAAGGGGCTGGTGGAGGAATTGGTTGTATAGGCGAATTAATTCTGAATAATTGTACCTTCACAAAAAATATAGCAGGTACTGGTGGCGCAGTAGATGTACGAGGTGGTGAACTAACAATGTCAAGTACAATTTTAGCAAATAGCATCCCCTCTGCTGGAAGTATTCAGGACTTATTAGTTAATTCTGCATCTAGCTTAAACATCGTAAAAAGAAATAATCTTATTGAAATCTGTGGTTCTATATTTAGTTGTCCTCCAGCTATTCCTGATTATACCAATCCTAGTGATTATAATTATCTTACATCAGATCCACAACTCAATGATTTAGCAGATAATGGGGGCTACACGCATACACACTTGCCTTGTCCTAGCAGCCCTGTTATAGATAATGGCTTAGGCGCAGCTAGTGGAAATGACCAACGTGGTGAAAGTTATATAGATGTTCCAAATATTCCAATGTGCTCACAACCAAGTGATATAGCAGATATCGGCGCAGTAGAAGTCCAATTATCAGAGCTATCTGCCACTGGAGGATTTTGTTCTGTTTCTTCCATAAAAATTGACCTTAAAGTCTTTTTAAAAGGGGCTTACAATACGAGTAATGGTATGATGAATACGCACTTAAATATTGCTTATTTATTGCCAGGATTCGTAGATGGCTACACCATGCAAGCGAGCGCAATCGCCCAATCTGGCACAGAAGCTATTGTAGATTGGGTGAGTTTAGAACTACGCTGCGCGGATGATAATACATCTATTATTGCAGAACGTCCTGCACTTCTGCAAGCAGATGGCGATGTGGTAGATATGGATGGTAGTTCGCCTGTAGAATTTACGGATGTGTATGTAAGTTCTGCTTATGTGGTGATACGACACCGTAATCATCTCGGTGCGATGTCAGCAAATCCTATCAATTTTTAATTCATCGGATTCTATCCGAAGCGTACAATAACAAGCCATCAGTTCTTTATTAAGATACAAAAAATACTCGTCCCATTTTGGGATGAGTATTTTTTTTTATTATCCTAAAGTTGTTTAACACTTTATTCGTTTCTTTGTCCTCGATGTAAACCCTACATCAACACAATCAATTAGAAGAGAAAGTCCTAACCATAATATGAGTAAAATTAACATAGAACACAGTAGAAACGAGGACAGTATGAAACTACTAGCCTCCAATGTGAAGCGACGCTTCGAAGTAATAAAGCTAGGCGGCGGCAAGAAGAAAATAGAGAAGCAACATAGCAAAGGAAAAATGACTGCCCGCGAACGTATAGATGCTTTAATAGATAAGGATTCTATTTTTTTAGAAATTGGGGGATTCGCAGGCTATGGGATGTATAAAGAGCATGGTGGATGTCCAGCAGGTGGCGTAGTGACAGGAATCGGCTATGTATGCGGACGACAGTGCATGATAGTAGCGAATGATGCGACTGTGAAAGCAGGCGCGTGGTTTCCGATAACAGGCAAAAAGAACCTCCGCGCACAAGAAATAGCGATGGAAAACCGACTTCCTACCATTTATCTCGTGGATAGTGCAGGCGTATTTCTACCGATGCAAGATGAAATTTTCCCTGATAAAGAACATTTCGGGCGTATTTTTCGGAATAATGCTATTATGTCGAGTCGAGGAATTCCACAAATTTCGGCAATCATGGGTAGTTGTGTAGCAGGTGGTGCATACCTTCCTATCATGTCCGATGAAGCTTTAATTGTAGAAGGAACGGGTTCTATCTTCTTGGCAGGCCCATACCTTGTAAAAGCAGCAATAGGCGAAACCGTAGATAAAGAAACCCTAGGTGGTGCAACGACACAATCCGATATTTCAGGAATAACGGACTATAAAATGCCCGACGATGCGACTTGCCTAAAAACGATTCGTGAGCTAGTCGATAAGATGGGGCATGATGAAAAAGCGGGTTTTGATCGAGTCACACCAGCTTTACCAGCCAAAAATCAAGAAGAAATTTATAGTATTTTCCCTGAAGACCCAACGAAGCCCTACGACACAACAGCAATACTAGAACGCTTAGTCGATAATTCGCATTTGACCTACTATAAAAAAGACTATGGCAAAACCATCACTTGTGCCTATGCACGTATCGACGGTTGGTCGGTGGGTATCGTAGCAAATAATCGCCAAGTCGTTAAGAATGCAAAGCGCGAGATGCAATTCGGGGGCGTTATTTATTCCGATTCGGCAGATAAAGCAGCACGCTTTATCATGAATTGCAATCAGAAAAAAATTCCATTGGTTTTCCTACACGACGTAACGGGCTTCATGGTCGGCAAACGCTCCGAACATGGCGGTATCATAAAAGATGGCGCAAAACTGGTGAATGCCGTTTCTAATTCTACCGTCCCGAAATTCAGTATCGTGATGGGCAACTCTTACGGTGCAGGGAACTATGCGATGTGCGGAAAAGCCTACGATCCACGCCTGATAGTGGCTTGGCCAACGGCAAAAATAGCCGTGATGGGCGGCACACAAGCAGCAAAAGTATTGCTGCAAATTCAAGTCGCTTCCATGAAGTCGAAAGGCAAGGAAGTCTCACAAGAAGAACAGGATAAAATTTTCGCGGACATCAAAGCGCGCTACGATGAGCAAACAAGTCCGTATTATGCAGCAGCACGCCTTTGGGTAGATGCAATTATTGATCCATTGGAAACGCGTAAGGTGATTTCTATGGGCATTGAGGCAGCCAATAATGCAAAGGTAGAGCCGTTCAATGTGGGGGTTTTCCAGGTTTGATAAATTGAACACAGAGACTCGGAAGCACAGAGGATTTTTTTATTTTGGTTTTCCTTTGCTCAATTTTTATCAAGCGAGGCAGAGGATAAGTTAGATTATGTTTAGAGTAAGCTAACTTATACTCCGCTTCGCTTGATCGTCGCAAAAACAACGAATCAGCTAAAATAAAAAATCTCCGTGCCTCCGAGTCTCTGTGTTCAATTTCTTACACCAAGTCAGCAGGCGCAGTATCTAAAGTCACACGATTAGCACTCATTAGGCGAGCTTTCAAGCCACGTGTTTTAGACAATTCATATTCAAAAAAGTATTTAAAAGCCGCTAGTTTACTTCTATAAAAACGCGCATCGACTTCCGAAGGATCTGCATTTAAAGCCGTTTGTGCAACAATTGCTTGCTTCAGCCATTGCCAAGAAACCGTCACTAAGCTAAAAAACTCCAAAAATAAG
>CALGLY010000184.1 GCA_937959095.1 uncultured Saprospiraceae bacterium | reverse complement strand
TGATTATCTGTAAAAACGGATAATCATCTCACGTTTTTCTAACTGAATATAAATTAATTAAGCATGCGCCTTAGTCTTACCTCGCATCCAGAAATAAAGGATGGTAAATAAGACAATAAGTATACCCGGAAAGGCAATCATCGTAGTCAGGGTTTCTTGCCCTGTGAAGAGTTCTAGGTCTTGTCCTTTTAAGCCTTGTGCTGTACCAAGTTTTCTATTATCATCAATCCAGCTTCCAATAATTGGCTGCATGAAGTAAGAAGATAACATGGCTAATGCCCCAACAATAGACATACCTAATGCCCCACTTTTCGGAATATAATCCGCTACAAATCCAATCATGTTCGGCCAGAAATACGCCACACCAAGTGCGAAAATAATAGCCACTCCATAAACCGCAGGACCAGTAACTTGCGTGAATAGGAAGAGTCCTAAAGTTGCTAAAATAGCAGAACCTAGCAACACACCTGTAGTATTGAATTTATGTACCATTTCGCCACCAAAATATCTCGCGACAGCCATTGTTCCTGTGATAAGGGCTAGTACAAGCATCGGTGTAGCACCACTACTTTTCAGTATTAATTCTACCCATTGCGTCGGTCCAAATTCTGACTGTGCCGTGAACCATGCACAAAACAAAATAAAGAGGAAAAGTGGTGTCATCATAGCTTTCAGATTGCCCGTGATAGTACCAGCTTCGGCGGCTTTTGCTTTTGGCCAGGATTGTCCCCAAAACAAAACAGCATAAATGATAGTTGGAATCATGATTAGCCAAATCTGCATTTGCCAAGTCGCTCCGAGATTAGTCATGAGTAGCGAAGTCAAACTTCCTAGCACGATACCTCCCGGAAACCACATATGGAAGCGATTCATCATTTTACTCATCTGATTGCCTTCGTAAGCGTCCGCAATCATCGGATTACAAGCGGCTTCGGTGCAGCCGTTCCCTAGCCCAATGAGAAAGGTAGAAAGCATCAACCCTTCATAACTACCTGCATAAATGGTCATAATAATTCCAATGGCATGAGCAAAAAATGCAAATTGCATGATGAGTTTGCCACCGACAGAGTGGTAAATCAAGCCACCTATCACCATAGAAATAGGGAAACCAAAAAACCACATCGAGTTAATGTGTCCTAATTGTTCGGCGGATAGGTTTAGTTGTTCCTCTAGTTGCGGTAAGATGCCAGCGCGTAGACTAAAAGAAAGAGCAGTCGTTATCAAAGCAAAACAACTACCATAGAAGAGTCTCTGTTTGTTAGTCATTATTCGTTAAGTTTTTCATTTTGAGTGCAGAACAAATTAGGATTCTTATCATGTTTGTGAAACGCCTTCCTAAAAAGCCCTTAGCTGAACATCAAGTAATAAATACAGTTTTTCAATTTCAAAAATAGATGGACTAACTTAGTAATTATAAATCAAATTAGGAACAATACTGCTTCTTTTTTTGGTAGAATGGTAATATCTCGAAATTATATTTTTGTTTCGGGCTGTTTTAGAACAGAGAGAAGACTTCACTTCTCCCTGTTCTAAAAACAACGTTTATTCTTCACTTTCTTCTACTTTACAGATTACGGTGAGCAAGTCATCGTACCAAGTCACGCCTAGTATTTGTGCGGCTTTACTCAAATCTGTACAGGCATTGCCAAACTGTTGTAGGTCAATATAGCATTGTCCTCGTGAGGCTAAAAATTCAGAATGATTCGGGAAAAGAGCTAAAGCAGTCGTATATTTTTCTATACTTTCTTCTATTTTTTCTTCATTGTAGAGCGTTACAGCTTCCATTGCAAGTATGTTTGCCTTCTCAAAATCGGAGATGGTTTGCTTGCATGCTGCTGCATCGCTAGGTACAAAATCGAGTCTTAAGTCGTAGGTCGTAGGCACATTTCGCCCCTCATAGGTAGCGATCGCCCATTGCCCACTTGTGGCAAGAGCAACTTTGGTAGCTTCCATCAGAAACTCAAGTCCTAGATTATTATAATCCAGCAATTCTAAGATTTTCACGATTCCATCAGCATCCACGAGTAGCTGCACATCAATGTAGCCAATGGCACAAGTTTCATTTCCTGCTTCAGGATAAACGAGTGTTTTATCCAAGTGCTGCGTGAAGGCTTCTGTGCCACCTTTATACGTCAAAGGCGTATCGAATTCCTTATAAATGCTATCTCGACCATTCATCACGTAGGGTAGAGGTTCTTCGAGTCTGAATTTTACGGGCAGAGTCATTTGTGTCCGCACATCCTTGCCTTTTATCTTGCCAGGTATCCATCGCAGCCCTACAGGATTCATTGCTCCAATGACATATTCTACGGCTGCGCCACAGTTACCCCCAATATCTTTTAGTATTTTAATGTTAGAGACGGTGCTATCAGGCTCTATCACGAAGCTAGTGACTACGGTGCCTTCCAAGCCTTCTTGCCGCGCTTCCATTGGGTAATCTACATTTTTATAGACAAAAGCTAATAGAAAATCTTGCGTACATTTCACCTTTGCGGCGTAGGTCGTATCCAATTGCCCACAAAGCGGGAGCAGTGGTGCTTGTTCTGCAATGACATAAATGGTGGTATCGGCTTCCGTTGTTGTTTCTTGTGCGAAACTTGGAAATGCCAATAGGAGTGCTAGTAAAAGTATGTAATTTCTCAATGTATGTTTTTTAGTGAGAAGAAAGCTTTTCAATGAAAAATGAAATGAAAATGAAAAGAATTGATTCTTTCCATTTTTAGGACTTGCTGCAAAAATAAACAATTTTCGGGATGGAAGATTTATTCTTTATCTTCTTCTTCACTTCGACGTAGTTCTGCATATTGTCGGACGACTATTGGTAAGGAGCTGACCTCGAAGGTTTCTCCCTCTTCTATTGTGCTAGTCATATTGATTGGCGTTTCGTTACCCGATATAATTTCATAATACATTAGTCCGTCACGTACTTCTATAGTGGCGAGTAGCATGCTACCCATTACAGAAAATCGTTCAAAGAGTTTGCCCCCTAGCAAAAAGGCATCGAGTAGAATTCCGTTTTTTTCATCTACTACATAGTGGCCTATATCAGCATTTACGATTTGTAGTTCATAAGGACGCAAACCTGCTACCTTATCTTCACCATAAATAATATGCCAAGTATAATTATCAGAAGTATCAATGGGTAGAATATGGAGTTCCATTGGAATTTTTTGAGCAATACCTTTCACATTATAAATTTCTAATTCTCCTTGCCATTTACCTTCCCAGTTTTGCGGAAATGCTAGAGAATCTTTCTGTGCCCAGCTAAGACTTATTATGAATAGGAATACTAAACTAAATGCAATACGAAGCATGATGATTTCTTTTTATTTATCCAATCTCTAAAAAAAAGATAACGCTGCTATCAATTTTTTTATACTTTTAAGCTGCTAAATTTAGTAGTAAATCACGAATTCATGGCACTTCGAGCTGAATTTCCGCCTGCTGGAACAGAATATATGGGAGGAACTAGTGATGGTTGGGAATATCAAACTGTATTTGCGGGGTCTAATCTAGAGGCTTCTTATGAAATGGTGCGCCAATTTCTGAGAGAGGAAGGCTATGAGGATGTGCCTTTGCCAGCTAACACAGCCGATTTATTGCGGTTTCGGTTGGCTACTCGGAATAAGCAAATTTTGTTATTTGAAGACAATGGATATATTCATAATCCAATAAAAATTTTATTTCCAGCAGATTGTCGAAAAAAGCGAGTACTGATTTTGCGTGTGTATAATGAGCAAATACCGCAGCATTTGTTACGATTTCATCGAGTGTTAGATGAAAAATAACTATTCTTTTCGGTTATCTTTTATTGGATTGGGACATTCGTATAACTTTTGCCCCTTCTTGTTCTTTAGCATCTCTTTGTTTTGCTTCTAGTTTTTCTGACTTCCATATTTCTGCAAAATCTTCTTGCCGTTCTTTATTCATCCACAAATAGAGTCCTAACCATGGTCTGACCTTTGACATTTTTGCTTGTTTATCAAGTACTTGACAGGCAATAAGATATATTATTGCTGCTTTTTTCTAAAGGTCGTCAGAAAAGCCCCCGAAATCAATTAATTGTTGGAATAGCAGGTCTGTATTCGTGAATGCGGACAGTTATTTATGGTTCTCCGAGCATTTTATTTAGAAAGGGGACAAAAGAAATGTCAGAAAATGTTATTTCTTCAATCCTGCTTTTATGAAGGCTTTTGGCGTGGAGCCTGTTATTTCTTTGAAGACTTTATAAAAGGTAGATTTATTCTTAAATCCGCACTGCCGAGCGATGCCATATAAGGTAAGATGCTGGAAATTTTTGTCTAGTATTTTTTGTTTCACTTCTTCTATTCGATAAGTATTGATGAAATATTGAAAATTATGCCCCGATTGGCGATTAACTACTTGAGAAAGGTATTTTGTATTGGTAGCTAGTTCATCGGCGACATACTTTAACGATAAATCAGGGTCGAGATAATTGTGTTCGGTGCGTAATAAGTCACGTAAGCGATAGTATAATTTGATTTCTTCTACCCCTCGTAGACTACTCGATTTATATTTTTCTTCTGAACTCAATAAGGGTAGAATAGATTCATCTTGAACGGCATTTCCATCTACTTCAAAGGCAATGAAATTAGTCAAATTATGATCGGCATCTAGGATAGGATGGATGACCAACTTGCATAAATATGCTTCACCATTTTTTCGATAATTCGTGACTTCATCTTTTATCGGCATCAATTCACTTAAGCCTTCTCTAATTCGTGAAATCGCCTCTTCTTCCGATTCAGGGCCTTGTAATAAACTTGGCTTTTTGCCTAATACCTCATTCAATGCATAGCCCGTTATATGCGTAAAATCATCATTTACCCATAGAATTTTGCGTTCAGCATTTGTCAATATTACTGCAATATGAGGTATTTGACTCATATTCTATTTTTGTTTGTTTGTAGTTTGTTTAAGCGAATAGAATGAATTAAAGTTATCTCTTAAACAATCCGTAAGATATTGATTATCAATGATGAAGTTACAAACAAATATCATCACTTGCAACTGAGTATCGTCCTTATAACCTGTTTTGTTAAGTAAGAAAAATTAGAAGCTAAGCACTAATTAGTAATACCCGCACTTTCTGGAGAGATATTGAAAAGGCAAGGATATTAATGATTAGTGGCGGGAGTTGTGACAATGAAATAGCCTTCTAAATCAATCAATATGGATACACCATATCTATAATTTGTTAACATAGCTAGGTAAGCCTTAAGACTACTTCAACGGATTATTCGATTACATTTATTCTAGCCTTCTATAGGAAAAGATAAATTAGGATGGTTTCTAAAAAAGTCATCAAAAAGCGCACTCGCAGGAATAAAAGAAATGTGACTACCTAGCGAGCCTTTATTTTTAAGATGGATTTTAGCAGTAGGAAATATAGATCGCTTTTTGCGGACTATTTTGGCGACATCTTGATGAGGATAGCGATAGTTTTTGAAGTAATTGCTGATATAGATGTATTGGTCATCCATTTCGATGCGATGCAATCGAAGTGTGGCCCAATAAAAAAAGAGAATACCTGATAAATAAAACAAAGTGGCTATTATGCGAATAGTCATTGGTGATAGCCCTTTGAAAAATACAGGCAATGACCAAATAGATACGGTGACTGCACCAAAGAAGACAATCCAAAAGACAGGTAAGAAGAATTTATAGAATAATGTTAAGTTCGAAGAAATTCGCATAGATTAATATTCAGCTAAATAAATCGCAAATGTACACTTCTTTTGTATTTCAAGCTGTAAGTAACGATAAAAGAATGAATACCTCATTTTATCATTCTTTGCTAAAAGTGAAGAATAAATTATGACTTATTATTTTAGCGATAATGTTAATTTTTTAGATATGCAACCTATTGAAAATAAAGTAGCTA